>DASYMM010000411.1:0-10588 GCA_036009085.1 Pyrinomonadaceae bacterium
ATTGGTTATTGCTTGACGAAGACGCGTTTGGTTTTTTGTGTGCCCTGTTCGCCGTTGAAGGTCAGTTCGATGGTCATGGTTTTGCCGTCGGCGGCGAGCGTCCACTTGCGCGTGGCCGAAACTTCGTCGGGGCCGTTCGGTCCTTCGAGCGTGGCCGTCTCGTTCACTTCCAGCGACGCGCCCTCCGCCGACCACTTGGCGGTGCGCTTGCCTTTGCCTATCGGGCCTTGCGGGCCTTGCGGCGTGAACTCGGCTTCCTTGCCGTCCACGGTGTAGGTGTCCTTGACGATACGTTCGCCTTGCGGGCCAGTGATTTTCGTCTCCAACTCGATCTTGTCGCCGGTCTGCGTGATGGTCATGGTCTGATCCACGTTGGGCGGCAAGCCTTCGCTCTTCGCCTTGTCCAACGCCCACTTGCCGCTGAAGTCCGCCTTCGCCGCCGCCGATGCGACGACCAGACTCAACGCCACGAACGCCAACAAGGCGACGCTGCCTGCTCCGATCTTGCGTTTCATGTAAAACTCTCCTTTTGCGGGGTTACAACAAAGTTGCGGGAACTGCACACGTTAATACGCGAGGCGGCGAAAATCGTTTCGCCGCCTCGCAATAATAATCAGCCGTCCGTGTAATTGGAAACAAGAGACGAAAAACCGGAAGACGCCGGGCACGCGGCGCGCTCCGAAAGCCGTGCCCTCAAACGGAGCGCGCCACGTGGACGCAAATTTACTGCTGGTTTGAGCCGGAAGCGGCAGGAGCGGAACTTGTGGCAGCGTTATCCTTACCGATCACGGCCGAGCCACCACCGAACTTGACGCTCGACAAAACCTCGTCTTCCTTCTCATTCTTCCAGGTGCGATAGACGAAACTGCTCTTCGCCTTGGCTTCTTCCAACCGCGCAGACGTTTTGGCGACAACCTCATTGCCGCGTTTGATCGTGAGCACGCTCGTCTGCTCATCGAAAGTCACTTCGTAACTACCCTTCTTGACGAGTGTGTCGCCGACCAGCACGTCCGTATTGAAGGTGACCCGCTGCTTGCCTTTACCACCGGCCAACGCAGAGGCGTTGAGCAGAGTGCATAAGGCGACGAGGGCGAACGCGATGTGTTGGAAATTCTTTTTCATTTGGGATTCCTTTCGTGCCCCGTTTGGGGGAAACATGTTTCTGAGCCTGAAAATTTTTCACTGCGGAGACTAATGCGTACACACGCAATGAACGCAGCCCACCACGAAAGGTTTATAGAATGTGACCGGGCGCGAATCCCTGTGATGAACAGTGCGCCATGAGGGATAAGCGGCAAGAACGCACGGATGGAGATGTCGCCGCGTCTTATATAACTTTGGTTAAGTGATACGGAAGAATAGAAAAGATAGGTTTATTTAGATGGAAGCGATAGCGGAGAAAAGAAATGAGGGCACGAGAGTTCGTGCCCTCTCTGTTGCATACACCCGGTAGGGCTCGAACCTACGACCTTTTGATTCGAAGTCAAACGCTCTATCCAACTGAGCTACGGGTGCGCGTTCATCTTTACGCGCGGGAGGATAACATAGGCGCGTGGGTTTCGATTAGTGGGAGGGGTTGTGCGCGCCGTCTTTGAGTAAGCCCGCCTGGATTTCCTGGCGGATGTAGCGGACGAGGCCGTTGATTTGTTCGGGGGTGAGTTTCTTTTCAAAGGCGGGCATGCCTTCGCCGCCTTTGGCGATCTGGCGTGCAAACTGCGCTTCGGTGTGCGTCAGTCCGTGGCCGGATTTGAAACTGGGGACTTTGAGCGTGCCGCCTTCGTCGAATTCGACCGTGCCGCCTTCACCGCTCTCTTGATGGCACCGCGCGCAGACTGCTGTGTAGGTGGCGCGAGCCGAAGCCAACTCGTCGGAGGCCGCAAGGGCGGGCGTCGCCGCTGTGTTGGCGGCGGCGGTTGAATTTGTGTTCGGGTTGTTTGAATTGCCGTTGGAGACGGTCGTGTTGGTGCTTGCGCAAGCGGCGGCGAAAGTTGTGATGGCGGAGATGAGCAGTGCCAGTTTGAGTTGTCTCATTTAAATTGCGACTCCGAAAAATGCCGGTAGGTATGGAAAACCCGGCGAGTATAACTTAGCGGCGCGTGCGTTTGAAAGCGGGGCGAGATGCGAGTAGTGTCCAGCTTTCAGCTTTCTTCTGTGCTTCCTTTGTGTCTTCGTGACTTAATGGTGAGTGCTTCTTGATCAACCATTAACCATCAAGACACCAAGGCACAAAGGGGAGCCAGCCCACAAATCAAGTTGGGACACTGCCATGGTGCGCGTCTTTGGCGACGCGGAAACTTATTCGGGCTTCGGCGTCCGGCGATAATGGTTGACGAGCGCCTGAAAATCTTTCTTGTCCTGCGCGTCTAAATTGAGAAACTCGACGCCCAAGCCGACCTGTTCGAGATTGTACCTGACTTCGCCGGGGATAATCCGCTCGCCCTTCGGCGAGAGATAGAAACGAATGTAGATGAGCGTTAAGGGTTTCAGGGCTTCGGCAGTTTGAATAAAGCAGCCGCCGATGCTGAAACTCGTGATGCGATCATGTTTGAGACATTCCCGGGTCAGACCCCAATCAATCGCGATTGAGGCTTTCACGCGGGGGTACCTGCGTTTTTCAGTCATATGATGAGGGCGGCATTATGAGGCGTATGACGCATGCCGCTTGAGTCCGCATCTCCATCTTAAACGAATTTGCCTCGAAGCGAAAATGTTTGTTGCCGCACGGAAGCGCAAGGGCGTCGAGTTGCGCGGAAATGTGGCTCGCGCCGCCGCTCTGTGGTCGCCTTGCGCGAAGCCTTCGTCGCCGTTTGCAATCTCTCACGCTTCGCCGCACAATAGCCCACGCGCCGCTCTGAAGCTGATGCTTCACAAACTTTCCCGACATGCGTGAGGGGCGTTTTGATTCAACGCAATTATTTTGAGGATGAACGCATTATGAGCACCGACAACGCGCCGCCTCCAGCCGCCGCGCCACGCTCTTCTCTACGCCTGGCCGACCGCGACGAGCGGATCGAACAACCCCGTTCAAACTTGCCGCGCCAATTCGTGAATTTCACTTTCTACCGTGTGCGTCCCGAATGGCGTCTGCTGGATGAAGGGGAGCGTGCGCGCGGCAAGCAGGAGTTTATTGACGCGGTCGAAGCGTTTCGCTCCGAGTTGTTGATGCACACTTACTCGATCACGGGTTTGCGCTCGAACGCAGACTTGATGATCTGGCGCATCGGCTACTCGCTCGATCCGATTCAGGAGATGACGGCGCGCATCAACCGCACCGGCTTAGGCCGCTACGTGGAAGCCACGCAGTCGTTTCTCTCCATGACGAAACGCTCGATGTACATTGACAAAGACAACCCGGAGCACGTCGAAGACCGCCTGCACATCGTCCCCGGACAGTCGAATTATTTGTTCGTCTATCCGTTCGTGAAAACCCGCGAGTGGTATTCGCGTTCCGTCGAAGAGCGGCAGGAGATGATGGACGAGCACATACGCATCGGCTCGAAATATCGCTCGGTGAAATTGCACACGACCTATTCGTTCGGACTGGACGATCAGGAGTTCGTCGTCGCGTTCGAGACGGATGAGCCTGCGGACTTCCTAGACCTCGTGCAGGAGCTACGCGAAACCAAAGCCAGCAGCTTCACCTTGCGCGACACGCCGATGTACACCTGTCGCCAACGCCCGCTCGCCGCCTGCCTCGAAGCGCTCGGTTGATGCTCGGTTGATGCGCGGCGCGAGCGAGCAAGAGAGATAACTCCCACTACTGAAACAACGCTAACTTTTCTGTGAGACAAAAGCGCGGCGACTATGTTGAGACGTTGAGTGCGTCGTTCGGTCGCCGCCTTTTTGCGCCTATGCGTATCCAATTCAAGTTAAAGTTCTTGCGAATGCCGCTGGCGAGACTTTGCCTCGCGTGCCTGTGCCTCGCGTGCCTCTCCGCGTCGCAAGTGTTTCCGCAGCTAGCCGCCAGCGCGCACGCTAATGCGTCGCCCGAATATCTCTGGTACGAGGCGGAGAACATGCGCGGCTTCTCGGTTGACGAGTTGAACAATCCCGTCTCGAATCCATCGTGGGCGATGTTGAAGCGCGCGAGCGCGCCGGGATGGGGGATGAACGGGCCAGGCGTGTCGGCGGAGTGGTCGCAGGGCGGCGAGAGCGAATGGAACTCTGCGGCGGCGAGCGAGGATGAGACGCGCGCGGAGATTTATCAGGACGTGGAGATACCGCGCGCGGGGCATTACAAAATCTGGGTGCGTTACGCCGACTGGCTCGGCAAGACCGAAACCTTCACCTTGCGCATCATGCAAAACGGGCGCGAAGTTTTTCGACACGAGTTCGGCGCACGCGACAAACTCGCGCCGCACGACGAGACGGGCATGTACTGGGGTTGGGCGTTCAACTGGGACGCGGCGGCGACGACCAACCCACTAGCCAAAGGCGCGGCGCGCATCTCGTTCGTCGTCGAACGCGCCGCCGAAACGCGCAGGCACGTTGATTGTTTCCTGCTCACGAACGATCTCGCCTACGTCCCGGAAGGGCGCAGCAAGCCCGACTTCGCCGCGCGGCGCGTCCTGCGCGAATTCTCCGCAGGCAAAACGACGCTCGCGCCGCTCGTCTCAGCGCAAGCAAACAGCGCGAGCGGCGTGCCCGCCGCGTGGCGCAGGCCGACGGTGGCCGGGCGCGATTTTATGATGCCGTGGAACATCGCGCCGGAGTTCTGGCCGCTGCTGGACAAGCCGCCCGCCGAACGACCGCTCTATCCTTTCAAAGCCGAACCGCTCGAAGAATTCATCGCCAACTATAAAGGCGCGCGAGACGTGCCGCTTTTTTCGTCTCCGCTCGTCGTGCCGGTCATCACGCTCGATCAACTCACGACCTACGTGCAGGAGGGCAGCCCGTTCCTGCGCTACCTGCGCGAGACGCGCGCGCCCTTCGCCGTCGTCATCAACTACAGCGCGGCGACCATGACCGAAGCGCAGGGGCAAGCCGCATGGAAACTTCTCAACGGGGAACTCCGCGAGCAATTCATCGGCTGGATTTCCGGCGAGAGCATCGGCCACGTCTGGAACGCAGGCGAAGTGGCCGCGCTCAAACTCACGTCCGCGATGCCGCGCAGCGAATTGCTCGAAGCCAACCGAGCCTTCTACACGCGCGCACTCGAACGCAAATGGAGCACGCTCTTTCACACTCAGACCGGCGCGATGTGGGACAAGCTCATCCCGGCGCAGGCCACTTCGAGCACCACTTTCGCGCACGCGCTCGGACGTTGGGGCACGCGCATGATCGGGCTTGAGACTTCAGCCGTGCAGCCCACGGTTGCGATGCGCGTCGCCTTCACGCGCGGCGCGGCCAGACAATACGGCGCGTCGTTTCTCTATTACCACGCGCCGAACTTCGGCGACACCGCCACCACGTTTACGCGCACGCAAAACTTCGCAGGCCCCGACCATTTCTTCCACACGCGCTACGGCGCGACGATGGGGCCTTCGCTTTCGTGGTATCGCAAAACTTATTACCTCTATTACATGGCGGGCGCGTCGGCCATCTATCTCGAACAGGGCAACGATCAGTTTTTCAAACCCGCGCCCGGCACGCATCCCTTCCAACTCAACCCGCTCGGACGCATCACGAACGAGTTCATAAATTTCGCCGAACGTCACAAGGAGCGCGGCACGCCTTACACGCCCGTCGCCTTCCTGCTCGACCCGGCGCACGGTTGGGACATGACGGATTACCCGCAGTGGGCTTTCGGCGTCTCGCCGCAGGGACGACATGATCGCGCGCTGCGCGAACTCTTCGGCGCGGCCTATTACCCCGCGCCCGTCAACGAAGGCGACTTCGCCACGGCTGACCGGCAGTTTTTCACCAACGGCATCTTCGGCGACATCTTCGACGTGCTCGTCGCTTCCGACGAGCGGCGCGAAGCGATTGATGCTTACCGCGTCGTCGTCGCGGGCGGGCGCGTCCAATGGACGCCCGCTTGGACGGAGCAACTCAAGGCTTACGTGCGCAAGGGCGGCACGCTCGTCCTCAACGCCGCGCAGTTGAAAAATCTGCCCGAAGACCTGACCGGCGTGCGCCCGCTCAACTCAACCGCCGAGGCGGACGACGCGCGTTGCCTTTTGCCGAACGAAGCGGGCACGGATTTACGCGGCGGCGTGTACGCATACGAGCGCGTCGAACGGCGCGGCGCGGAAGTGTTGATGCAGACGGAGACGGGCGACCCGCTCGTCACCTCTTTCAAATCGGGAAGCGGGCGCGTCATCTTCTGCGCCATACCCGATCTGCTCGGTCTCGACGAAAGGCTCACGCCGACAGCCGCGCATCTCTTCGCACACCTGTTCGCGGAAGCGACTCCGCTGCGCATCACAGGCGACGTGGAACGTCTCATCAATCGCACGGAGCGCGGCTGGCTCGTCACGCTCATCAACAATAACGGCGTCTTCAAACCGCAGCAGGGCATGGCGCAGGTTGATCGCCGCGCGAGCGTCGAAGTCACGCTCTCCCTGCGCGGCAAAACTATCGGGCAGGCGCGCGAATGGACGCTCGACGCCCCGCTCGAAGTGGAACGCAACGCGACAGAGAGCGCGGTCAAGATCATCGTCCCGCCCGGCGACTTGAAGATCGTCGAACTCATCGAGGGGCGATAAGCGGGACAAAGCGTGTAGTCATGGTGCGGCTGCGATTGCGTTCTACACGGCAGTTCTTTTAGGATAGCGCGGCTTGCAAATCTTAAAACCTTGAGGCTTTCAACTTTTCGCACATGAGGGTGGCACGTAGATATTTCGTCAGCGGGGCAGTGCAGGGGGTCGGCTATCGTTTCTTCGCGCAGCGCGTGGCGGCGCGGCATCAGGTGGTCGGCTACGTGCGCAATCTGCGCGACGGGCGCGTCGAAGTTTTGGCCGAAGGCGCGCCGGAGAGCGTCGAAGCGCTCAAACACGACCTCGCCGCCGGCCCCGAATTCGGCCACGTCGAACAAGTCGAAGAACTGAGCCTCGAACCCACTGGCTTATACGCCTCATTTCGCATCGAAAGGTGAAAAGCCATCAGCCGTCAGCCATTAGCTATCAGCAAAAACTGCTTGGCTGAAAGCTGACTGCTGATAGCTGAGAGCTAACATCACATCATGGACAATCTCAAAAAACTGATCCGCGAAGTGCCTGACTTCCCGAAGCCCGGCATCAATTTCTACGACATCACGACGCTCCTCAAGCACCCGGAAGGCTTGCGCCTGACTGTGGACGCGCTCTCGTCCGAGTTCAAGGACGAGCAGGTTGATGTGGTGCTCGGCATCGAGGCGCGCGGCTTCATCTTCGCGCCCGCGTTGGCCTATCACTTGAACGCGGGCTTCGTGCCGGTGCGCAAGCCCTCGAAATTGCCCGCCGAGACGGCGAAGGTCTCTTACGCGCTCGAATACGGCGAGGACACTCTGGAGATTCACCGCGACGCCGTCTCAGCAGGGCAGCGCGTCATCATCGCAGACGATCTGCTCGCCACGGGCGGCACGGCGAAAGCGGCGGTTGATCTGGTCGAGGGTCTGGGCGGCGTGGTGGCCGGATTAGTCTTCGTGGTCGAACTGGAATTCCTGCCCGGTCGCGCCAAACTCGCGGGCTACGACGTGCGCTCGCTCATCAAATATCAATCTTGAGCGTGACAGGCTTAAGGGTGAAATAGATGTAGGAGTGAAATGAGCCTGGTAGGACTTGAACCTACAGCCTACGCCTTAGGAGGGCGTCGCTCTATCCCTTGAGCTACAGGCCCGCAGGCGAGGATTATGGCAAACCATAAAGAACTATAGCAAGCTGCCGGGTTCTCTGGAGGCATGTAATGAATCAAGAGCACTGCATGACGGGCATGACTCTCTACAAGGGTAACTCATCTGAGGCTGTTGTTCTTACCGCCTATATTCAAGCAGGTTTTCTTGTGAGCGTTCCGTTTGGCGGTGGCGCGGCGTATGACTTTATTGTCGATACGGGCGCGCGGCTTATTAAAGTTCAGGTTAAAACCGGGAAACTCGAAGCAGGGTGCATTGTAAACAATGCACGCCGGCATCGCGGTAGCAAATACAATACTTTTAGGCGATACAGAGCGGACGAACTCGATCTATTTACTGTCTATAGTCCGAGTGATCAACAACTCTACGCCGTGCCGGCCACGGATTCGCTAACTGTGGAAGGTCGATTGCGGCTCTTAGAGACTCAAAACTTTCAGGAAAAGAAAATCAAATGGGCGCGAGACTATGTGTGGGATAAACACATCGATGATCTGAGGTCGGAGATGCTTGTCGCCAAAAACATATCAGCCGCCAATGATCTCATTTAAGCAATAACCCGCGCGTTAGAATCGCGCCGGGAGCACCAGTCTTCTTTTCTATTGGACAACTTACAGAACCTCCTGTCGTGAGTTTTATTCTTTGCCGCCGCCGTTGCCTGCGCCGATGTGTGAGACGGCGGAGGCGGAGAGGAAGCCGAGGAGCGAGCCGAGCACGATGTTGAAGGATTGCTGGCCGAGCGCCTCTTTCTTCTTGTGTTCGGCGGCCTCGTCTTTGAGTACGTCAACGATGAAGGCTCTCGATGCTTCGTCCGTGATGGAGATGGCGTAGGAATCGTTGGTGCGATTCAAGGCCGGATTCACGTCGCGGTTGAAGAAAGCGATGTAGCCCGTGCCGATGAACAGCGCGAGATAGACGGCAAGGATCGCCCACCACAGACGGCTTCGCGTGCTTATGTTCATCTCCGGCACTTTGGCTTCCGTGATCGCGTTATCGGGTACTAAGTTCTGCTCATTCTCCTCAGGCATGTTCTCATCTCCTCCGGCCAGCGGCAGTTGAAGTTACGACAACTCGGCGGCAGCTTAATACTTCACTCGTCAAGAGCGCAAAAATAAATTTCTTGTCTCCGGCACGGTTGCGCGGGTAGAATCCCGTTCGCCTTTCATTCGACAACTGCTAAAGAGCCGACGGGGTGATTTCTCTTGACGACAACCGCTGAATCCGTACTCTGGCCGGATCGCTCGACCAAATGGGCGCGTCCGTTGTTTCTGGCATCCGTCTCCGCAGGGTTTCCTTCGCCCGCCGAGGATTACATCGAAGGCCGACTCGATCTCAACCGTCATCTCATCAAGCATCCGGCGGCCACCTTCTTCGTGCGCGTGGCGGGCGATTCGATGATCGGCGCGGGCATTCATCCCGGCGACATCCTCGTCGTTGATCGCGCGCTCGAACCGCAAGACTCCAACGTCGTCATCGCGGTGATTGACGGCGAACTAACCGTTAAACGCATCTCGCAACGCCACGGCAAACTCTTCCTCGTGCCCGATAATCAGGCTTACGAGCCTTTGGAGATTATCGAGACGATGGAGTTTGAGGTGTGGGGCGTCGTCACCAGCGTCATACATAGTCTCTGAGGCACACAGTTCATGCGGCGCAAAGTCTTCGCGCTCGTTGACTGCAACAACTTCTACGTCTCTTGCGAGCGCGTCTTCAACCCGCGTCTCGCACGGCGGCCTGTCGTCGTGCTCTCAAATAACGACGGCTGCATCATCTCGCGCTCCGAGGAGGCGAAGGCCATCGGCGTCAAGATGGGCGCGCCGCTCTATCAGGCGCAAGCCCTGCTCGACGCGCACGACGCAGCCATCTTCTCTTCAAACTACGCGCTCTACGGAGACATGTCGCGCCGCGTCGCGGAGACGCTCGAAGAGTTCACGCCGGACATCGAACAGTATTCGATTGACGAAGCGTTTCTGAATTTGGACTGCGACGACAACGGCGGGGAAGAGAAGTTGGACGCGACGGGGCGGGAGATGCGCCGTAGAGTCGAACGCTGGACGGGCATCCCCGTGTGCATCGGCATTGCGGAGACGAAGACGCTCGCGAAAGTCGCCGTCGAAATCGCCAAGCACTCGGAGCGTGCGCGTGGCGTCGTGAATCTGGTTGAACCGAAATATCTCGCGCAGGCGCTCGCGCGCGTGCGCATCGAAAAGGTGTGGGGCATCGGGTCAAACTACGCGCGGCGTCTGAAAGCGGCGGGGATCACAAACGCGCTCGACCTGCGCGACGCTGATACGAGGGTTTGGCGCGGGCGCGAAAGCGTCGTGCTCGAACGCGTGATCTACGAACTGCGCGGCGTCTCGTGCCTGCCGCTCGAACTCTGCCCGCCGCCGCGCCGCAGCCTGACGGTCTCGCGCTCGTTCGGCGCGCCCGTCGAAACGCTCACAGAGTTGCGCGAGGCCGTCGCCTTCTACGCGACGCGGGCGGGCGAGAAATTGCGGCAACGCAAACTCGTCGCCAACGCGCTCGTCGTCTTCCTCTCAACGAATCGCTTCGCGGGCGACGTGCTCTACGCGCCGTCCGTCGCCGTCACGCTTCCGTGCGCGACGAGTTACACGGCGGACTTGATCCGCTACGCGCATCTCGCGCTCGAAAAAATTTACCGCACGGGGCATCGCTTCAAAAAAGCGGGCGTCATGCTCGTCGGCCTCGTGCCCGCCCCGCCCGTCCAGGCGAGTTTGTTCGTCTCCAACGAGCGCGCCCGCCGCCTGATGGACGCGCTCGACCAGATCAACGCGCGCATGGGCAGCCGCACAGTCCACT
>DASYMM010000412.1:0-9180 GCA_036009085.1 Pyrinomonadaceae bacterium
CCTCGAGCGCGCCGCCGCCACCGTGCCCGGTCACGCGGGGTTCGACTACCTCATCGTTGGCGCCGGATTCGCCGGCAGCGTGCTGGCCGAGCGCCTCGCGCGCGGCCTCGGAATGCGGGTTCTCATCGTGGACAAGCGGCCGCACATCGGCGGCAACGCGTACGACCATTACAATGACGACGGCATCCTGGTTCACCGCTACGGCCCACACATTTTTCATACGAATTCCAAGACCATCTTTGAATACCTGTCGCAGTTCACCGAATGGCGACAGTATGAGCACCGCGTGCTCGCGAGCGTGGACGGGCAACTTCTCCCGATCCCGATCAATCTGGACACCATCAATAAATACTACGGTCTGAATCTGACCTCGTTTCAGGTGGAGGAGTTTTTGAACTCGGTCGCCGAAAAGCGCGAGCAGATTCGCACGTCGGAGGATGTGGTCGTCAACCGCGTCGGGCGCGAGTTGTACGAGAAATTTTTCCGCAACTACACGCGCAAGCAGTGGGGACTCGACCCTTCGGAGTTGGACGCCTCTGTGACGGCGCGCGTGCCGATCAGAACCAACCGCGACGACCGCTACTTCGCGGACAGTTATCAGGCGATGCCGCTGCACGGCTACACGCGCATGTTCGAGCGGATGCTCGACCATCCGAACATCAAGATCATGCTCAACACGGACTACCGCGACATCGAGCGCATCATTCCATACAAGGAGATGATCTACACGGGGCCGGTTGACGAGTATTTCGATTTCCGCCACGGGAAGCTCCCGTATCGCTCGCTCGAATTCAAGCACGAGACGAAGGACACGGAAGTTTATCAAAGCGCGCCGGTCGTGAATTACCCGAACGACAATCTCTACACGCGCATCACCGAGTTTAAATACCTGACGGGGCAGGAGCACCGGAAGACGAGCATCGTCTACGAATACCCGCGCGCCGAAGGCGACCCGTATTATCCCGTCCCGCGTCCCGAAAACGCGGAGCTTTACGCGAAATACAAAACGCTCGCGGACGAGACGCCGGGCGTCCACTTCGTCGGACGGTTGGCGACTTACAAGTATTACAACATGGATCAGGTGGTCGCGCAGGCTTTGACGACTTATAAGAAGATCACGGGCGAGCGCGACGCTGCGAATGTGCCGAAGTCTTAAGCGCACTCTCAAGCACAAATCAAAATAAGGGGAAACGAGCATGAGCCGAGGAGCATCTCTTCCCGCCTCGGCGCTTGAGCTGTGGGCTGGCGTGGAGTGTACGGTCAACCGCGTCGGCGAGGAGTTTTACGATCAGCTTGAGCGCAACGGGCACGCAGCGCGGATCGCAGACCTCAATCTCTTCGCCGCGCTCGGCGTGCGCTCTCTACGCTATCCGGTGCTCTGGGAACGCACCGCGCCGGAAGGCTTGGAGCACGCTGACTGGTCTTGGCCTGATGCGCGCCTCACGCGCCTGCGCGAGTTGAACATACGCCCCATCGTCGGCCTGCTCCACCACGGCAGCGGCCCACGACACACGAGCCTCGTCGCTTCGGATTTTCCAGTTCAACTTGCCGAGTATGCGCGGGCGGTCGCGGAGCGTTACCCTTGGGTAGACGCTTACACGCCCGTCAACGAACCGCTGACGACGGCGCGTTTCAGCGGACTCTACGGGCACT
Source organism: Pyrinomonadaceae bacterium (assembly GCA_036009085.1). Classification (GTDB taxonomy): domain Bacteria; phylum Acidobacteriota; class Blastocatellia; order Pyrinomonadales; family Pyrinomonadaceae; genus JAIVJZ01. The sequence goes on from DASYMM010000412.1 coordinate 1,654, forward strand.
GGTATCCGCACGGGCGCGACGCCGCGACGTTTGCGCGTGCGCTCGTCAACCAGTGTCGCGCCACCGCGCTCGCGATGCGCGCCATCCGCGAGATCAACCCGCACGCACAGTTGATTCAGACCGAAGACCTGGGCAAAACTTTCAGCACGCGCGCGCTCCGCTATCAGGCCGACTTTGAAAACGTGCGTCGTTGGATGAGTCTCGATCTGTTGTGCGGGCGCATCACGCGCGAGCATCCGATGTGGTCTTACCTCACGCGCGTCGCCAGTGTCGGCGAACTCGAACTCGAATGGTTCAACGCGCATCCCTGCCTGCCGGATGTCATCGGCATCAATCATTATTTGACGAGCGAGCGTTTTCTTGACGAGCGTGTCGAACGCTATCCCGACCGTGCGGTGGGCGGCAACGGGCGGCACCGTTATGTGGATATGGAAGCGGTGCGCGTGTGCGCCGAAGGGACGGCGGGCGCGCGTGTGTTGTTGCGCGAGGCGTGGGAGCGTTACGGCATCCCGCTCGCGGTGACGGAAGCGCATCTCGGCTGCACGCGCGAGGAGCAGATGCGCTGGTTCAAAGAAGTGTGGGACGCGGCGCAGAGCGTGCGCGCCGACGGCGTTGATCTGCGTGCCGTGACGGCTTGGTCTCTGCTCGGCTCGTTTGATTGGTGCAGCCTGCTCACGCGCCGCAACGGCAAGTATGAGCCGGGCGTCTTCGACGTGCGCTGTAGCGGCGGCGTTCCGCGCCCGACCGCGCTCGCGCGTATGCTTCGCGATCTGGCCGCCGAGGGCGAGCACTCGCATCCCGCGCTCGATTCGCCCGGCTGGTGGCGTCGGCTCGAACGCCTGCAATACCCGCCCGTGCGTCGCCAGCCTGCGGCGACAAAAGCGTTGACCAGCAAACAAGGACTCGATATGCGACGTGGAAACGCACGACCGCTCATCATCAACGGCGCGACGGGAACACTGGGGCGTGCGTTCGCGCGCCTGTGCGAACGGCGCGGCCTCTCCTATCGTCTACTGACGCGCGCCGAGATGGACATCGCAGACCCGCTTTCGGTCGAACACGCACTCGCGGAATTTGAGCCGTGGGCGGTCGTCAACACCGCCGGTTACGTGCGCGTTGACGATGCGGAGCGCGAGGCGGAGAAATGTTTTCGGGAGAACGCGGAAGGTGCGGCCACGCTCGCCGCCGCCTGCGCGCGTCGCGGCGTGGCTTTGCTCACGTTCTCCTCCGATCTCGTTTTCGACGGAGCGAAGGAAAGCCCTTACGTCGAGAGCGATGCGGTGTCGCCCTTAAACGTTTACGGGCGAAGCAAGGGGGAGGCCGAACGGCTCGTCTTCGCGGAGTTGCCGTCCGCGCTCGTCGTGCGCACGAGCGCGTTCTTCGGCCCGTGGGACGAACATAACTTCATCACCGCCGCGCTGCGCGCTCTGGCCGAAGGGCGAAAGTTCGTCGCGGCTGACGACGCGCTCATCTCGCCGACTTACGTTCCCGATCTCGTGGGCGCGAGCCTGGATATTTTAATTGACGGCGAGCAGGGCATCTGGCATCTCTCGAACGAGGGCGCGATCACGTGGGCGGAACTCGCGCGGCTTGCGGCGCGTCGTGCCGGACTCGACGCGGGGTTGGTCGAAGCGCGCCCCACCGCCTTGATGCAACACGTCGCGCCGCGCCCGCTCTATAGCGTGCTCGCGAGCGCGCGCGGGCAGTTGCTCCCGACGCTCGAAGACGCGCTGGAACGTTACCTAAACGAACGCGAGACGCGCTTCGCGGCCATGAGCGCGGCGGCAGGGCAACAGGAGCGCGCGGGCTAAAGGAAAGGGATGAGGGCAGAGGGATGAGGGATGAATCAGAAAGCACCTGCTTAAATGCTTTTCTGATTCATCCCTCATCCCTCCGCCCTCATCCCTTTCTTCGCGTATCGGCACGGTTTTTGATTAGTTATCTAAGAACATTGTTAACATGAGCCGTTTTCGGACAGATGCGAGGCGTCGGGCGCGCGTCGTGTTCGGAAACTGTCTGGGAATTCAAAAGGAGACAAGAAGATGGCGACAAGTGAGACAGCATTGACTCAGGAGCAGATTGACAGGGGCGAAGCGCCGCAAGGCTACGCGCGCGATGTGAACGTCGGCGAAGTCGAACGCTGGGCGTCGGCCATCGGCGGTGGTGCGCTCGCCATTTATGGTTTGACGCGCGGCACTTACGGCGGCGTCGCGCTGGCATTGCTCGGCGCGAGCCTCGTCTATCGCGGCACGACCGGACACTGTTACGCGTATGACGCGCTCGGCGTTGACACGGCGAAGGCGGAGAGCGAGAACCCGTTTGTGAGCGTCGAGGGCGGGCGCGGCGTGAAGGTCGAGAAGAGCGTGACGATCAACAAGTCGCCCGCAGAGTTGTATAGCTTCTGGCTCAACTTCGAGAACCTGCCGCGCTTTATGAATCATCTGGAAGAGGTGCACATCACGGGCGACGGGCGTTCGCATTGGGTGGCGAAGGGGCCTGCGGGCACGAGCGTCGAGTGGGATGCGGAAAGTTACAACTTGAAAGAGAACGAGATGATCGCTTGGCGTTCGCTCGAAGGGTCGCAGGTGGCAAACGCGGGTTCGGTGCACTTCACGCCCGAGGGGGAAGGACAGGGGACGGAAGTGCGCGTCGTCTTGAAATACGATCCGCCCGCAGGAGTGTTGGGCGCGTGGGTGGCGAAACTCTTCGGCGAAGCGCCCGAACAGCAGATCGAGGAAGACCTGCGCCGCTTCAAACAGTTGATGGAGACGGGCGAGACGGCCACCACCGTCGGTCAATCTTCGGGGCGCAGCGCGAAGGCGTAAGCGTCAATTCAATTGAGCAGTGAGAAACGTCTCGGTGGAATGAGCGGAGAGCAAAGGAAAAGAGAATAATGACTGACGAAAACAAGAGCGAGCCGGGCGGCGCGCAAGGCAACGCATCAACAGGCGGCGGCGCGGAGAAGGAGTCGGGCGATCCGGGGCGCACGCCCGGCAAGGCCGAGGGCGACGAGGAGACGGTGGACGAATCGCTCAGCCAGAAAGAAGCCTAGACCTTTTCCGAGAACTGTCTGCATCTGACGCTCAACGCAGAGTCGTCGCCTCCGGCAACCCGGCGCGCACGATTCTGCGTTGAGCGTCTCTTTTTATCTGATTGCAATCAGGAAGGCCGGACGGTGATCTCTTTGAGAATCGTCTCGTCGGGGTCGAAACGCACCTCTGTTGGTTTCCGGTTCAAATAGACGCGCTGGCTGGTTTCGCGTCCGGTCGGCGTGAGTTTGATGCGGCGCGTGCCTGTCGCCGTCACGATCTCGACGGGGAAGGCGTTCGGGAAAAGCGCGTCGCCGTCTTCCTGCGTCTGTTTGAGCGTGATGGTCAACACGCCGCCGCGCTCCGCAGTGGTTGTCGTCGCCCTCGTGCCCTCGCTCCAAGTCCAAGAGGCTTCGTAGCGCGGGTGGCCGCTCGCGTAAACCCAGCGCGCGAAGAAGGCGCGCAGATTTTTGCCGGAGGCGCGTTCGAGCGCGGCGCGTAAATCTTCGGTCGTCGCGGTTTTGTGGAGGTGCGCGCGGTAGTATGCACCGATGCCGCGAAAGAAGGGCGCGTCGCCGAGTTCGGCGCGGAGCATGTGCAAGACCCACGCGCCTTTCTGGTAGTTGTTCGGGTTCAAGAGTTCGTTCAAGTCTTCCGTCTCGCGGTCATAGATGGGCGCGCGGCGTTCCTGTTCATACTTCAAATATTCCTCACGCTTGCGCGCCATGTACTCGCGAAAGGCTGCGGGGCTTTCGCCACGCTCGACGAAGAGACCCGCGTAATAAGTGGCGAAGCCTTCGCTCAACCAGAGGTCAGCCCAAGTGGCGGGCGTGACGGCATCGCCGAACCACTGGTGCGCCGTCTCGTGCGCGACGATTTCGACCAGACCGCGACGGACGCGAAAGCGCGGACTGACGGGCGCATTCTCGCGCGGGTCGAAGAGCGTGCGCGAGTAGATGATCGCGCCGGAGTTTTCCATGCCGCCGAAGCGCGTCGCGCCGACGATGTGTGCGAGCTTGGCGTAAGGGAAAGGGGCGACGGTCTCGTTAAAGAAAGCGAGCGACGGGATCGCCGCGCCGAACCCGTCGAGCGCGAACTTCTGCTCCGAAGGCGGCACGTAATAGGCGACGGGCGGCAGCGCGTTCGGCAGCATCGCGCCCGGTTTGAGTTCGGCAAACTCGGCGACGGCGATGACCATGCAGTAGGGCGGCAACGGCGAGTCTTCGCTGTACGTCCACGTCTGCGTCGCGTTCGCGTTGGTGCGGCGCGCTTCCAGACGCCCGTTGGCGACGACGAGCGTGCGCGCGGGCGCGGTGACGTTGAAATTGACGGAGGCTTTCGCCGAAGGGTGATCGAGCGAGGGTATCCAGTGATGCACGCGGTTCGGCCAGTTGTCGCCGGTGGCGGCGGGGCGATTGTCCTTGTCGTTGGTGAGAATCAAGCCGTCGGCCGGTTTGCCGTGGTAGGTGACGCGCAGTTGCAGGCGTTCGCCGCGCCGCGCGGGGCGTGGGAGAAACACGTCGAGCCGCTCGCCCTTTTGTTCGTAACGCGCCGGTCTGCCGCCGACGCTCACGGCCTCAATCTTGAGCACGCCCGAAAAGTCTAGATCGATGACGTTGAGACGGTTGCGCAGGACGAGCGCATCCAGACGCGTCTCGGCGCGCGTAAGTTCGCTGAGTTTGTCGTCGAGCGTGAGCGTCACGTCGTAGTGGAGAGGACGCCAGTTTTCGACGAGACGTTCGCGGCGCGCGGCGTGTGCGAAGGAGGCGCAGAGCGCGAACAGGAGAAGCAGGGCGGGGAAGCCGGCGCGCCGGAATAGACATTGCGGCGTGGTGTTTAGTTGGAAATTCATAGGCTCTAGTTTCTCACTAGCTCAGTTTCTCAACGAAAAATTGTTCAGCGTAGCCCGAGCATCAGGAGGGCGGAGCGGTCGTATGGTTGGGCGTCGCCGCGTGCGCTCCAAGCGCGATAGGCGGCGAGTTCGTCTTCCGTGACGGGGCGATTGCCGAGACGCGCGGCGGGCGTTTTGCCGAACGCGTGATCGGTGAGCGGAAGGTGCGCCGCGCGTATGCCGAGTTGGGCGGCGTTTGCGAGGGCGGCTTCGGCGGCCTCCACGTCCGGGAAAAATTCCTCGTAGGCGAGCAGGTGCCAGACGGTCTCCGCGCCGCGCGTTTCGACGGCGAGAACGCGCAGCAGCCCGAAGCCGCTCTCAAGTTGAAAGATGAGATCGTCGCCCGGCTCAAAAGGCAGAGACATAACCGTTCACCCGCATTCGTTGAGATTAAGAGCTTATTTCAAAACTAAGATTCACCATTCAACCCCTTGCGTCTTAAGTTCTGACTTTGCGCCTCCAGCGAGAAAGACAGGTTCACGCTGGAGGCGCAAAGTTAAAATAGAAGGCGCAAAGGAAGAGAGAATTTTGGCAATGCGCTATAAAATTGTGTGGCGCTAGCTTAACACAGAGCGCGCGGGGGCGTTTGGCGGCGCAGCGTCGTCTCGCCTGAGAACCGAAAAGTTGGAAAGATGCGGCGCGGACGGTTAGTATTAGTTATCCTGCATGCTGCGGCGATGGTAAAGGCATGGGCGAGGCTGACGAAAGGCGCGACTACTACACGGTGCTCGGCGCGGAGCGCGACGACTCGCGCGCGGAGATCGAGCGGCGTTACAAACGGCTCGCCGTCGAGCATCACCCGGACAGGGGCGGCGACGAAGAGGAGATGAAGGCGATCAACGAGGCGTGGGGCGTGCTCAAAGACGACGCGACGCGCGAGGCTTACGACGCGTCGCAGCGCAAGAAGACGCGCGCTAGTGAATACGTTGAATACGTCGCGCCGGAGTTCATCCCTTCGACCCAGCCGGGAGCGCAGGCGGACGCGCTCGGCGGGCGGCTCGCGGGTTCTCTGTTGAGCCTGTTTGCCGGAACCGTGTTGATCTTTTTAGTGCGCTTTCATTACGTGGTTTTCCTGTGGCCGCTCGCGCTTTTGGGGTCGTCGCTCCTGCTCTTCGGCGTCTGGATGGCGCACGCCGCGCTCGAATACGCGCGCGAAGGATACGCGCCCACGCACCCTGCGCGTCGGTTCATCTGGGCGCAGGAGACGGCCTTCTGGTCTGCGGTCGCGGGCGGCGGTTACGGACTCTACCTGTTGCTCACGGCGATTTAAAGATGACGAAATTAAACGGACTCGATCTGCTGTTTCTCGAAGTCAACAGCTTGCAGGACTCTGTGGAGTTTTATCAGGAGCAACTGGGCTTCGAGTTGCAGACGCTCACGCTTGAAGCGGAGCCGCCGATGGCGACGCTGCGCGCTGGTAGGTTGCGCGTGATGCTGGCCGAGCAACTCTTGACGATGGCGCGGCGCGGGCGCGGCGTGCATCTTTTCTTCGGCGTCACGGACGTTGACGAGTATTACGCACAACTGCAAGCGCACGGCCTAGATGTCGCTGCGCCGAGCGACGAAGGCTGGGGCGGTCGGTTTGTCACCCTCGAAGACCCAGATCACTACCGTCTCTTCTTCGTCACATGGGAAGGAGAAGAAAGGGATGAAGGATGAGGGATGAGGGATGAAGAAGAAAGGCACTCACTCTCTTGAATGCTTTTTCTTGTCATCCCTCATCCCTCATCCTTCATCCCTTCACATCATGGATAATCGAAAAGAGGGCGAGCGCGTGAAGACCGCGCTGCCGTGTAACTGGGGGGTGAGCGAGGACAGCCCCCGCAACGGAAACGTCACGAGCCTCAGCCACAACGGATGTTTCATTCAAACCAAAGCTAACGCCACGGAAAACCAGATGCTCTACGTCAATTGCTGGCTGCCGAGCGAACGCTGGCTCGGGCTGCGCGGTAGAGTCATCTATCACCTCCCCAAAGTCGGCTTCGGCCTCGCCTTCATCAACCTCACCGACGAACAGAAACAGATGATCGCTTTCCTCATCGAATACCACCGCGAAGATCAGGGATGAACTAAGGGATGAATCAGAGGAACGCTTAACATTATCTAAGACTGTTCCTTGCCACCCTTCACATACTTATTTCCACTGGCGGGAATGGCATGACACCGCGACGGAATGGCATTCCGTCGCGGTGTCATACCATTCCGTCACGGTGTCATGCCATTCCGTCACGACGGAATAAGATTCCCACGCGTTGGAATAAGACGCCGACGCCTGGGAATGGCATTCCCACCCATCGGAATGCCATTCCCACGCGTCGGAATACGATTCCGACGCGTGGGAATGCCATTCTCCTGCGTCGGAATCGCGTTTCGCGTTTGAAAATAGTTACGGCCAGCGTGTGCGCGCACGCTGGCCGTAACGGAAGCAGGCCATTTGGTAAGGGGAAAGGAGAACACCCTTTACCCCATGCCTGCAAGCTCATGGTTTGTCTCGAACTCTAAAGTGGCTCGTGAGTTTCTATTTCGTTTCGGAGAGCGCGGCGATATAGCAGCCGTGCGCCGTCGCCGTGAGCGGGTCTTTCGCCATGCGCACGTCTGCGATCTCGA
>DASYMM010000413.1:0-6183 GCA_036009085.1 Pyrinomonadaceae bacterium
CGGCCACCGTCACCATCTCCGCGCCCGACGCGCGATGCGCCGCCTTCATCTCCTCGAAGCTGCGATACTTGCCCGTGCCGATGATCAAGCGCGAACGAAACGCGCGACCGCCGATCTCGAAAGTCTCCGTTTGTTTGAGTGCGACTGTTGACATAGGTTTAAAATTCTTACCGGCAAATTATAAGCTGACTTTACACGCAGATTCGACTCGAATCAAAAGCCGCTTATGAAATAGTCCCGCAGGTACGGTTGATAATAGCCCAGCAATTTATTGCTGGGAATAACGCAGCGAAAATAATTGAGTCCCGTAGGGACGGTTGAATCAGCCCTTCAACCGTCCCTACGGGACTATTTAACTTAACGCTGCTCGCCGCCCAGCGATAAATCGCCGGGCTATTTTCAATTGCCCCTGCGGGGCAAAAGCTCGCGGATGTTCGAGTCGTGAGGGTCGCTAATTACCCTTTCAACTTCGACCCGTTACCCGCGCCGTCGCCGCTCGCCAGCTTCGTCCCGTTCTCGCCCCCGTTGGGGAGGCGGTCGCGGAAGAGGTTGAGCAGGAGGAGCGTGCCGAGGCCGCCGCCCGCGCCGCCATCGTTGCCGCCCGTCGCCAACACGTCGGGTGTGATGCGGACGCCCTTCTCGCCGATCACTCTCAGAGTTTCCACGAGCGCGACGCCCTGCGCGCCGAGCGCGTTCACTTGTTCGTGATAAGCGACGCCCTGCGCCTCGCCCATCAAGCGAACTTTCTCCGCTTCGGCCTTGCCCGTGGCGAGAATGTAGTGCGCCTCGCCGTTGGCCTCGGCCATGCGCTGCTCGGAGCGTTTGCCCGCGATGTCCACGCCGACGGTGGCCGCCATCAGGTCTTTCTGGTTGTCGGCCTGCGCGCTGATGCGCGCGAGTTGGATGCGCTTCTCTTCGGCCTCGCGCTGAGCGTCGTACATATTCAAACGCTGCTCTGCGAGAATCTTCTCGGTCTGCGTCTTCATCAACTCGGCGGGCAGGTGGATGTGGCAGATCAAGACGTTGACGACATCCACGTGATACTTCAACAGGTGTGCGCGAACTCTGGCTTCGGCGCGCTCCTGCTCCTCGTGACGGTTCTGCAAGTAAGCCATCGCCGACGACTCGGACGCCTGGTTGCGGAAGATCGAGTCAATCAGCGGGTGCATCACGTTCTGGATCAGTTTATCAATCGAGCCGATCTTGGCGACCATGAAGGGCGCGTCTTCCGGTTTGACGCGGAACACGACGCGCACTTCGAGTTGCATCGTGAAGCCGTCTTTAGAGATCACTTCAAACGGGTTGAACGACTGGTTCACCTCGCCCGCCGTCCACTCGACGGTCTGGTTCGTCGTCGGGATCACAATCGGCGTGAGGGCGAGCGTGTTGAGGTAGTAACGACCGGGGCCGACGACGGTTTCCTGTATGCCGCGATAGCCTTCCGGCACGACGTAGGCTTCGTGCGCGCCTTCGTCAAGCCTTCGGTCGGCGGGGTCGCCTGAGAGCAAGTCATCCTGAATCTCTTGCACGTTGCGCTGCTCGTCGCCAAGTTTGTCGAGACGCGCGGCGGCCTGCTCGACGTGCGCCTGTTCCTCGCGTTCCATCCGCTCGCGCACCTTCGCCGCCATCAAGCGGCGTATTTCCTCGCCGGGGTCTTTGCCGATGTTCGAGACGATCACGGCGACTTCGCCCGGCTTCACTTCCTTCGCCGATTCGGGAATCACTTTGAAGACGAGCGGGTTGATGTAGTAAGTGCCGGGCAGCAGGATGTCCTTCTGCGGGCCGCGCTGGCCGCCGCCCGTGATGAACTCGTTGCAGTCCTGAAAATTGTCGTGACCTTGCACGGGCGTCGCCACGTAGTCGCGCGGGTCGAGCGGCGCGCCGTCCAGAGCTTCGACGAGGCCGATGTTATTTTCGTTGATCGCCGTCGCGTCGTAGTGACGCACGAAGAAGAGGCCGTGCTTGGTCTCCGTGCCGTCTTCGATGTTGATGGACTGAGTGAGTATCCGGTAAGTGCCCGGCGTCAGAATCTCCACCTGCGGGCCTTTCTGCCCGCCGTTTGAGATGAACTGCTCCGCGTCCTGATAATTGCGATGATTTGCGATGGCTTTGCCGTGCAGACGCCCCGCGTCGAGTTGGTCGCCGTCGGCTGCCGTGACGACGCCGACTTTGCCCGGCGGGATGACGGTCGCCTTCGCCACCGAGACGCGGAAGAGATACGGGTGAATCGGCCACAAGCCCGGCGGGAGCGTGCGTAGCTGGATGCCTTTGACGCCGCCGCGCTTGATGAAGGCGATGGGGTCTTGAAAATTGTTGTGGGCGTTCTCGGCGCGGTCGGGCGCGAAGATGCGTCCCGGCGGCATCGGTTCACCGTCCACCGCTTCGATGATGCCGAGTTCTTCCGCGCCGACTTCGATGAGCGGCACTTTGCGCACCACGTTCTCGAACGGCCACTTGATGAGGTGGAGTCCGGGCTTGAGCACGTCGGCCTGTATGCCGACTTCGCCTTCGGTGGCGACGACGCGACCCGGGGGCATCTTCGCGCCGAGATAGCGACGCTCCTTGATGGCGATTTCGCGCCCGCCCACGTTGACGAACATCTTGCTCAAAAGGATGAGCACGAAGAGAGCCACAATTCCGAGAAAGATCAGGAGGGGAGCATTCGAGAAGAGATCGTTGATGTTCATGTCGCTTCCTTTGTTGCGGTGCAACGGTGAAAATTTGAATCCGGCGCGCGCTTCGTCTGCGGCGCACGCGACGCCAAACACAGTCGCAGACTCTCTGGTCTGCGACTTCGGTTTTAGCTTTCTACATTCGGCGACTCCGTTTTCCGGCTTGCCGCCGCGAGCAATTCCGCGCGCAAGCTTGTCATCCTTTGTTTCAACACGAAGCCCGCGCCCGTGCGCCGCGCTTCGGAACTCAAGACCCAGTATTCGCTCTCGATCAAGGCCGACAACTCTTCCGGCCTCATCTCGCCGAGACGACCTGCACGCAACGAGTCGGTCGTCGCCACGATGGCGCGCTCAAACGCGTGTGCATCGTCCGAGAGCGCGGCCAGATGCAGGAGTTGCGCGGTCGTCTGGCGGTCGGGTTGCTGCTGCCAGAGTTTCGTGTAGGCGGCGGCGAGGTCGGGGCTGCCGCGCAAGTCGGAATCGTTGGCGATGAACGCGGCGAGCGCGCGCAGGTTAGCTTCCGACTCCTCCGCCCGGTTCAAGAGGTTTTGCAAAACGCGCCCGTAAAGCGCGTTGTCGTTTGCGCGCTGCGCTGCGGCGAGCGTGGTGATGTCGCCGGCCGTCGCGCGTTCGAGTAGCGACGCGGTGTGTTCCTCAATTTCCCTGCTCGCTTGAGCCGCGTTGAGGAGGCGCGACTGTTCCGCGTGTTCCGCTTGGTGGTCGAACAGGCTGCGCGGGGAGTCGGCGAATCGGGATTGAAGTTCCGCGCGGTAGTCGGATGACGCGTGCTGCCTGCGATAAAATGTGTATGCGGTTGCAGCGAGTAGGACGAATGCGATGATGAAGAGAGCGATCACGTTTGACGCCTGTGCGACTCGCCTTCAAGCGACGACTGCGACCCCGTTTGGTCGCCGCGCCGCGACGAGCGCCAGCCAATGTCATTATACGACAACTACGGTAAAAGGTTCTCAAAACCGTCGGGCTTTCAACGCCGAGCTTTCAACGTCGCGATTTCCCACGCTCTTCCCCGGCTCGCTCTCTGCCGCTTCCGCCACCGACGAAATGCACGATCTCGACCGTGTCGCCTTCACGCATCTCCGTCAACGGCCACGCCGCGCGACGCACCACTTCGCGGTTGAGTTCGATGGCGAGCCGTTCGGGCGCGAGCGAGAGTTCGCGCACCAGTTCGTCCAGCGTCGTCTTTTCCGGCAGCTCGCGAATTTCCCCGTTGACTTGGACGCGCAAATTTCTTCCCTTCAAGGCTGCTGGATAACGCGTCGCAATTCGGCGGAGAAACCGTCAATCGCGGCGCGCACGAGCACTGCGGCGCGGCCTTTGGTGAAGCGCGGCAGCCAAGCGTGAATCGTCGCCACGCCGTCGCGGTCGGAGCGGGTGGTCAAAATCAGCGGGCGAAACTCCGTGCCGAGAATCTTGACCGTAACGGGCACGTCTGCCGCCACGACGCGCGCATCGCCGCTGCCGCGACTGACGCGGACGCGAATCGTCACTACCTCGCCCGCGTGAAATTCTCTCTCTTCCAGCAAATTCAGGTGCAGCGCGTCTTCGGCTTCGACCTGTATGAAATCGTCCTGTTGACTTCCCATGAGCCGGACGGGTTCCGGCGGTTCGACTCGCGGCGGCTCGATTCTTGGCGGTTCGATTCGCGTCGGCTCGGCGCGTCGCGGCTCGCTTCTCGCAGGCTCGCTTCTCGTCGGCACGATCTCCAACGGTTCATCATCCAGCGCAAGAATATCCCCGTTGCCCGGCGCGCGCTCTCTCACCTGCGGCGGCGTTCGCATCTCGACTTGAGGCGGCTTCGCTTCTACCACAGGCGTTCTCGTTTCCACTTGAGGCGGCGTTGTTTCAACCGCAGCATCGGGCGGCGGGGCGACTTTGGCGACCGGCTTGAACTTGGCGACGGGCGTAGACGTGATCTTTTCGTCGGCTGAGTCGCGCGGGGTCAGGCGTTTGAGGTCTTCGATGCGTCCGGCTTTGACGGCGGCGCAGATCAGCGTGTGCTGGCGTTGGAGGCGTTCGCTGAGGACGAGCGGATCGAAGCCCGCTTTGATGAGATCGTGATACTGCGAACGCTTGCTCGCAAGGATTGCCCCGCCGACATAGACGAGCGTCAGGATCAGAGGCGTGTCGAGTCCCTTATCTTCCGTCTGCACGTGATAGACCACGCCGTCGAACTCGATGTCAGTGTTGAAGCCTGTGATCACGACAAGTTTGGGAATACGCCGGAGCGCGTTGGAGGTAAAATATTGTTCAAGAGTTGACCGAGGCCGGAGCCGTTCAAACAGTAACATAGCCCTCCGAGGAGGGTCAATCTCCTTGTAAACGCGGCCTTTGCGTCGCCCCACCTCTCCCTTGACACCCTACAGACCTTGCACTACCATGACTTTGTGCCATCATTCTCAATCTAAGTTTAGAGCAGCTTTACGCTCTTCTCAGCACAAGCTGACGGGAGGCCGGTGTGCGTAATTTCGACCTGAAAGATTACTTGCCGATCCTGCTGATGTTCCTTGTCGCGGGGGGATTTGCGGGCGGCAACATCCTGCTCTCGCAGTTCGTCGGGCAACGCAAGCAGACGCGCACGAAGCTGATGCCCTACGAGTGCGGCAAAGACCCGGTGGGTTCTGCGCGCGAACGTTTCTCGGTCAAGTTCTACCTGATCGCGATGATCTTCATCCTCTTCGACATCGAACTCATCTTCCTGATGCCGTGGGCGGTGGTCTTCAAGTCGCTCGGGGCGCAGGGCGCGGCGATGCGGAATTTGATCTACGTCGAGATGATGTTGTTCGTCGTGCTGCTGCTCGTGGGTTACGTGTACGTGTTGAAGAAGGGTCTGTTTGATTGGAACGAGCGGGCGCGGACGGAAGCGGAAGCCGAAGCGCGCGCGCTGGCTTTGAAGGAAGGGCGCAGGGCTGAACTGGAACATCGCGCCGCAGCTTGATCCGAACGTCTGATCAATCTTTAAGCCCACGCGGGAGTTTTAATTATGGGTCTCGAAAATAAGATCGCGGAAGCTCTGCCGGAAGTGTTGACGACGACGCTCGATTCAATCGTCAACTGGGCGCGCAAGTCTTCTCTGTGGCCGGCGACCTTCGGCCTCGCCTGCTGCGCCATCGAGATGATGAACGCGACGAGTTCGCGTAACGATCTGGCGCGCTTCGGCTCGGAAGTGTTTCGTGCCAGCCCGCGACAGGCCGACGTGATGATCGTCTCCGGTCGCGTCTCGCGCAAGATGGCTCCGGTCTTGCGGCGCATCTACGATCAGATGCCCGAACCGAAATGGGTGATCTCGATGGGCGCGTGCGCCACTTCGGGCGGCGTCTTCGACAACTACGCCATCGTGCAGGGTGTGGACAAGATCGTGCCCGTAGATGTGTACATCCCGGGCTGTCCGCCGCGACCGGAAATGCTGATTCAAGCAGTCATGATGTTGCAGGATAAAGTGATGAAGGAATCCGTGCGTGACCGGAAAGATATTCCGGCTGAAGAAGCGCGC
>DASYMM010000414.1:0-2648 GCA_036009085.1 Pyrinomonadaceae bacterium
GCGTTCAACACGACGCTCACCGCTTACGGACTCGGCGCGCACGACGCCGCTCACACCAACGCCGCAACGACGCTCAAAGCGAGCCTCGCCGCCGCTCCGAAGGCGACGCGCCAAGCGAGCCTCGCTGCGACAAAGACGACGGCGGCGGCGATGTTGCCGCGGCTTCCGCACGGCGCGTGGCAAGTCAGCACCGCGCTCGGCGAAGGTGACGAACTCCTCGTCACCCCCGCGCAACTCATCGCCGCCTACGCCGCGCTCTTTAACGGCGGCCATCTCTATCGCACGCAAATTCACGCGCCCGAAAACTTCCGCGCGCAACCGCTCGCCCAACTCGACATCGCGCCCGAAGAACGCGCGCTCCTGCTCTCGGGCTTGCGCGGCGCGGTCAAATACGGCACGGCTTCCGCCTCCGCTCTCGCGTCGCTCGAAACACAAATCTTCGGCAAGACGGGCACGGCCACCGAAGTTGATGGACTGCACACGCACGGCTGGTTCGTCGGTTTCGCCTCCGAGCGCGCGTCGTCCGGTGCCGGCGATTCCGGCACACGCGCACTCGCGCAGCCGGAACAGCCCGCGCCCGCCGAAGTCAAACTCGGCGTCCTCGTCTTCCTCAAACGCGGGCAGGGCAAACAGAGCGCGGAACTCGCGCGCACGATCTTCGCCGAGCACGCGCGCCTCACGACAGGCAACGGCGCAGTCTCCGCGTCGCACGAAAGCGCGGCAGCAGGTCAGGACACAAACGACGCCGCGAAAGACTTCGGGGCAGACTCCGCGAAAGACTTTCGAGCTGGGCAGCAAGCGACGAACGGCGCGCAAACTGTCCGCGTCCGTCTCACGCGCGAGGAGGCGACGCGTGCGCTCTCGCTCGAAGATTATTTGTTCGGTGTGTTGGCGGCGGAGGCGAGCGTGGAGGACGAGTTTGCGGCTTTGAAGGCGCAGGCCGTCGTCAGTCGCACCTACGCGCTCGCGAATTTGCGCCGCCACGCGCGCGACGGTTATGACTTCTGCAACACCACCCACTGCCAACGCTTTCTGCAAGTCACACAGGAGAACGCGCGCCCCGATTTTCACGAACTCGTGCGCCGCGCCGTACACGATACGAGCGGCGAGGTCTTGCGCGACGCGCGCGGCACGCTCGCCTCCGAAGTCTTCTTCTCCACTTCCTGCGGCGGCCAGACCGCCAACATCGGCACGCTCTGGGGCACGCCCGCGCGCGAGCCTTACCAGCGCGGCGTGCGCGACGAATACTGCGCCGCCATGCCGCACGCACACTGGACGGACGCCATCCCCTCGACGCAACTCGCGCAAGCCTTACATGCGGACGAGCGCACGGATGTCGGCGCGCGTGTTGACGCGCTCACGGTCGTCCGGCGCGACGCGACGGGACGCGCGGAGCAGATCGCGATTACGGGCGAGCGTCGGCGCGTCGTGGTACGCGGCTGGGATTTCAAGATCGTCGTCGGGCGCACGCTCGGTTGGAGCGTGCTCAAGAGTTCGCGCTTCGACGTGCGGCGCGCTGGCGACAAGTTCATGTTTCGCGGGAGCGGCTTCGGCCACGGACTCGGCCTCTGCCAATCGGGCGCGCACGTGATGGCCGCGCGCGGCTCGTCCTACCGCCAGATTCTCGCTTACTACTTCCCCGCCACCACCGTCGGCGGCGTAAACAACACGGCGGAGACGAAGCGCACGACGGAGACAAAACGCACGTTGGAAACGAGGAACGCGACGCAAGCGCAAACTTACGCGCGACGCGCGCCGACGGAGTTTCATGAGCGACTTGCGCCGACGGAGTTTCATGAGAGCACCGCTATTGAAAATGTTTCGGGGCGAGTTGCGTCGCCCGCTCGCGTCGCTCTCGCGGGGGCAAGTTTCGCGCAGGCTAGTTTCGCGCACGCGCGCGCCGTTCGGTCTCGAAGCAGATTCGCGCACGCCAACGTCGTCGCAGCGTGGTCGCCGTCGTTGGCGCAGGCGCGTCTTACGTTGTCGAGTGAAAATTTTCGCGTGAGTTATCCGGCGCGGGGGGCGAGGCGTGAAGTTGAAAGCGCGCTCGCCGTGCTCGAAGCCGTGCGCGCGGACGTGCGCGGTCGTTTAGCTTCGGCCTCGCTCGCGATGCCTGCGCTCGGCGTGTTGGAGGTGACGGTGCATGCGACGACGGGCGACTTCACGGGCGCGACGGGACAGCCCGCGTGGGTCGGCGCGACGACCACCGTGCGCGGCGTCCGTCGCATCGAACTGCAACCGCTCTCGACGCTTGCGAAACGCGGCGTGCTCGCGCCGACGCTCCGGCATGAATACGCGCACGCCGTCATCCTCACGCTCTCGCGCTCGCGCGCGCCGCTCTGGCTCTCGGAAGGACTCGCCGCGCACGTCGCGAATGAAGGCGCGCGGCTCACGCGTTTCGAGCCGAAGCAGAAGTTGACGCTGGAAGATTTGGAGAAAAGATTGGGGCAGCCCGCCGCGTCCGCCGCAGAGATGCGCGCTCTCTACGCCGCCGCGTTTCGCGAAGTCAACGCCCTCATCCGCGCGGAAGGCGAGGCGAACGTGTGGCGGCGCGTGGCGCGCAGTTAAGATGTAATTAAATTTAATCTTCGCAGTTTGATCAAACCCCGCCCGCGCCTGTAACATCTCCGGGCTTTGAGTTACACCAT
>DASYMM010000415.1:0-13759 GCA_036009085.1 Pyrinomonadaceae bacterium
ACGCCCGAACGCAAGCCGCTCATCGCCATCGTCGATCTCAAAGACTTGCCGACGCAGAAAGAGTTCGAACTGTTTCAGGAATACTTCGAGAGCGAAGGCTACAAGTCAATCGTCTGTTCGCCGCAGGAGTTGGAGTTCAGCGGCGGGCGTCTGCGTTGCGGCGCAGATGAGATCGACATCGTTTACAAGCGCCTCCTGGTCAACGAGTACATTCCGATCATGGGCGAGTACCCTGCGCTCCTCGACGCTTACAGGGCGGGCGCGATCTGCATGGTCAACAGTTTCCGCTCCAAGTTGATTCACAAAAAAGCCCTCTTCGCCGTGCTCACCAACGAACGCTACGCGCACCTCTTCACCGAGGCAGAGCGCGCCGCGATTCGCGCGCATGTCCCTTGGACGCGCAAGGTGCGCGCCGAA
Source organism: Pyrinomonadaceae bacterium (assembly GCA_036009085.1). Taxonomy (GTDB): domain Bacteria; phylum Acidobacteriota; class Blastocatellia; order Pyrinomonadales; family Pyrinomonadaceae; genus JAIVJZ01. The sequence goes on from DASYMM010000415.1 coordinate 418, forward strand.
AAGACAGACCACTACGGCGAACAGATTGACCTCTTGGAATTCGCCGCCAACTCGCGCGACCGCCTCGTCCTCAAGCCCAACGACGACTACGGCGGGCACGGCATCTACATCGGTTGGAACACGGACGAGATCGGTTGGGACGAAGCCCTGCGCTACGCGCTCTCGAACGGCGACTATCTCTTGCAGGAACGCGTGAGCACGGCGCGCGAATCGTTTCCCGCGCTGCAACCCGACGGCACATTTCAATTTGCCGAACAACTCGTTGACCTCGACCCGCTCCTGTTCTTCGGCAAAGTCGGCTCGGCCTTCACGCGTCTGTCGTTCACCGAACTCGCCAACGTCTCTTCGGGCGGCGGCATGGTTCCGACGTTCATCATCAGCGAAAAGTCTTGAGCCGTAGTCGTCAAAAATTTTCAAACGGGAATTTTTGTTGAGCGTGCCGGCGATTCGCTTCTGAAAAACCTGCGACACGCGTTGCCGGCTTCGAGTAAGATGTGGCAGTTGCTCGTCAACCTGAATCTCCGGCACAGGAAGTGTGAACATGGCAGAAGAATTTGATGCGGAGGCGAATTTGCCTGCGGACGACCGGCGACAGTTCGACCGTTCGCGCTTGATCGTTGACGTGTTTTTCGACGGCGCGGACGGCACCGCCGTCGCCAGCACAAAAGACATCAGCCCCGGCGGCCTCTACATGAACACGCAGACGGCGTTACCCGAAGGCGGGCTGCTCACGCTCAGACTCCCGTTCGCGGAGGGCGACGTGATCGTCAACGCGGAAGTGGTTTACAGCAATCCCGGCCTCGGCGTGGGCGTGCGGTTTCAAGGGCTGTCGGAAAAAGATCGCGCGCTCATGCAGCGTGCGTTAAGAGAAAGCCAATGAGCGATCCGAACGTGGCAACCCTGCGTTGGGTGGAACTCCCGGAAACGGTGCGCGCCGATTTGGCGCACAGACTGGGAGGCTTGTACGGGCACGACGACGACGAAGACGCGTTTGATGTGCTGGCCGTTGATAAGCAACAGGCATTGCTGCTCTTCGCCGTCCGTTTGCGCGAGTTGGATTTATGGCGTGAGATCGAAAAAATCGGGAACGTCTATGGACTCGACGGCGTCGGCCTCGGCGTTCGGGCGCGTCCCGGTTTGGCCGACACGCTCGACGCGCACCAGCAGTTTACTTCGCGCTTCGCCAGTCACGACGACACGGCCAACGGCTTTTACGAGAAGGGACGCACGCGCGCCGCGCTCCATTTTTTGCGTATGAAGGGCGACGAGCATCTCTGGACAGTTCATTTCGATCTGTACGCGCCCTCCGGGACGGCGGGCAGCCTGCTTCGCCACTGGTGGCACGAATCGTGGCGCGGCCAAACGCCCGATTGGCGCGCGATCAAAGCGGCGCTGGTTTAAAATCACGCGCCGGATGCTGCGGCTGTTGCCTGTGTGTTCGTGGTCGCGCCGCCTCGGATTCTGTTCGTGGCGATGAGACTGTGTTTTAAGGTTGGCGTTTAAAGTTAGGGCGTTTGAAGCAGTCGGTTCTTCCCCCTTTAGCTCAACTCATGTCAGGTCTGCGAAGGAGAGCGAAAACTTATGTTCGAGAAATACACACTCGGCATTGAAGAAGAATTTCAGATCGTTGACCCGGTAACGCGCGAGTTGCGTTCGCACGTCTCCGAGATGCTTGAGGAAGGGAAGATGCTCCTCGGCGAGAAGATCAAGCCGGAGATGATCCAATCCATGATCGAAGTCGGCACGGGCATCTGTCACAACATACAGGAGGCACGCACCGACATCACGAACTTGCGCTCCATCGTCTCGTCGCTCGCGCGCAAGCAGGGCTTGGAAGTTGTGGCGGCCTCGACGCATCCGATCTCGCAATGGCGCGAGCAGAAGATTTACGACGACCCGCACTACACGCTGCTCATCGAAGAACTGCAAATGGTCGCGCGCTCCCTGCTCATCTTCGGCCTGCACGTCCACGTCGGCATCATTGACCGTGAGCGGCAGATACACATCATGAACGCCGCGCGCTATTTCCTGCCGCACGTGCTCGCGCTCACCACTTCGTCGCCCTTCTGGCTCGGCATCAACACCGGCCTCAAATCCTATCGCTCCGAAGTCTTCAAGAAATTTCCGCGCACGGACATCCCGGATCATTTCGACTCCTACGCTTCGTTCCAGCGATACATCAAACTGTTGCTGGATACGAACTGCATCAGCAACCCGCGAAAAATTTGGTGGGACGTGCGCCCGCACCCGATCTTCGAGACGCTTGAGTTTCGCGTCTGCGACATCCCGACGCGCGTTGACGATACGATTGCCATCGCCGCGCTCTTTCAAGCTATCGTCGCCAAGCTTGATAGATTGATCGAAAAAAATCTCGGCTTCCGCCTCTATCGTCGCGCGTTGATTCAAGAGAACAAGTGGCGCGCGGTGCGTTGGGGTCTGGAAGGGAAGATGATTGATTTCGGTAAATCAAAAGAAGTGCCGGTGCGCGATCTGATTCTCGAACTGCTCGACTTCGTTGACGACGTGCTCGACGATCTAGGTTCGCGCAAAGAAGTCGAACACATCCACACCATCCTCCAACGCGGCACCTCCGCAGACGAACAGTTGCAGGTCTTCGCTGAAACGAACGATCTCAAAGCCGTGGTTGATCGGTTGATTTCGCGGACGAAGGAGAATGTCCCGACTATCCAGATTTAACCACGCCGCTTTTTACATCACAGGCTGAAACAAAAAAGCCCACGGCGACAGTTGCCGTGGGCTTTTTTATGAGCCGGTTGCACTTGAATGTACGGCAGGCTGATAGCCTGCCACATGTGCTGTGCGAACGACAGGCTAACAGCCTGCCGTACATTCTCTAGTCCGCGTGTTCGAGCGATTGGCGCATGAAGTTCTCGAAGATGATGCGCCCGTCGCGCGATTCGTTGGGGTGCTCCCAACGCGTGGCGCGCGTCTTGTCCCAATCCTCGAAAGATTTTTCGAGGTGGAATTGGACTGTGTAGATGAGTTGCCCGTCGGTGCGTTTGACCATCATCTGGTTGCGGCAGAAATAGGCCGTGGCGAGAAGTTTGAAACCTTCTGGAACGTGGTCGAGTTGCAGCCCGTGATTTTGCCAGACGCGCAGGATGCAGGCTTCGAGGGTGTAGTCCTGCCAGATGCCCGAATCGCGGTCGCTGACGCCTTCAAAGATCGGGTCTTCCGCGTCCGTGATGCGTATGAAGCGATACTGGTACTCGAACGGGCGGCCTTCGCGCCGCTCATGCTGCTCCAAGTGATCGAGCGTCACGACGCGCGCGCCGAAACCGAGTCCGACGAGTTGATGCCCGCCGCAGATGCCGAGCACCGGAATCTTCGTCGTGCGAATAAACTCGCCGAAATTCTCGATGATGCTCGGATGGTAGTAGTCGAAGTCGCGCAGCGTGCCGCTCAACACAATCGCATGCGGCTGAACCTTCGCTGCCGCCTCGGCGATCTCGGAGACGTGCGCGACGTGCGTGTCTGGATGCCGGACGAGGCGCGAGATGTTGTTGCGGATGTTGCCGATGGCGAGACCCGCGATCTGCCGTTCGCGTTGCAGGTGCGAATTGGCGCGTCGTCCCCACTCGCTCACGGCCAGCTCCGACAAGTCGCGCTCATCGCGCAGCAGGTCGTCTATGACGAGCACGCGAATCGCTTCGATGCGCTTTTCAATCGGCTCGAAACGGCAATAGGTGCGCTGGTTGAAAGGGAAGGGGAGCGGTTCCTCTTGATCAATGGGCGTGATTGTCTCTTTAACTTCTTGCATCATCAAAAAATAATTTAACAGTTCGGGGTTAGATGTTCAAACGCGCGGCGGTCGTTGTTTCGTATTTTGGTTGAATTGTGGAATTTGTGTGCCAGCCCCGGCCTCTGCGATCTCGCGGCGCACATCCGCGATGAGCGAGTTGCGCAGTCGCGTGCGGTAAGCCTTCTGGCGTGCGCCCGCCAGATGTTCGACGAGCAGCAGCATGTGTTGCCAACCGGATTCGAGCTCGTCTGCGAGATGCGAAATCCGCGAGATGTCATAGGGGACGGCGACACCCGCGCAACCGGCGCGGGCGAAAATTGCCAGATAACGAGCCGTCGCCAGATCGGGGCAGGAGACGCGTCTGCGGCCAATTTTCAACTCCACGCCGAGCAGCGTGTGCTGCACGTTAACTTGTTCGGGTTTGTTGGTCGTGGCCTGCAATTGGTGAGAACGTGTGCGCAGAGGCAAAATTCGCTCGCGGTAAAAACGCGGCGGCCAAGCCTCGCCGAGCGTCTCTTTTATCTGCGCGGCTAACGCTTCGAGAGAGTCCATAAAAGCAGTGACGAGTGACGGGTGACAAGTGACAAGTTAAAACCAAAAGTTGTAAATCGTGAATCGTGAATCGTGGAGAGAGAAAATCCGTTTTCACCCGCTGACGATTGACGGCTTACTGTTTTACCTCGTCACTTGTGACCCGTCACTCGTCACCATCTTGTGCAACTTGTCACTTCAACTGGCTGACTACTGATTGCTCGGAGCGGAAGGCATCGAGCACCTGGCCGGGGAAAATTCCGAGATAAAAAGTGCCAATCGCGGTGATGATGATCGCCAGCGCGACGCTGACGGGCACGGCGGGCGCGCTCCACGCGGTCGAGCGTTCGCGGAAGAACATCACGACGACGAGCCGCAGGTAATAATATACCGAAATCGCCGTGTTGAGCACACCGATGACGACGAGCGCGACGAAGCCTTGATCGAGCGCGGCGCGAAAGACCATCACCTTGCCCATGAATCCGGCGGTGAGGGGGATGCCGAGCAAACTCAGGAGGAAGAGCGTGAGCGCGAAAGAGAGCGCGGGGGCGGTAAAGCCGATGCCGTTGTAGTCTTCTATCTCTGTGCGGCGGTCGCCGCTGCGGGCGATGAGCGTGACGACGGCGAACGCGCCGAGGTTCATCACCGCGTAAGCCAGCAGGTAGAACGCGACGGCGGCGATGGCATCGTTTTGCAGCGTCTTATCCGTGGCCTGTCCTGCGGCGACGAAGCCAACGAGCGCATAGCCCGCGTGCGCGATTGACGAATAGGCGAGCATGCGTTTGACGTTCGTTTGCACGAGCGCGGCGAGGTTGCCGATGGACATCGTCAGGATCGCGAGCAGCCAAATGGCGTTCATCCATGCGGAATGGAGTTGCGCGGCGTTCGTGGTGGCGGCGATGAAGGGGAAGCCGAAGAGGAAGACGCGCATGAAGGCTGCGAAGCCGGAAGCCTTCGGCCCGGCGGCCATGAAGGCCGTGACGGGCGTGGGCGCGCCCTCGTACACGTCGGGCGTCCAGACGTGGAACGGGGCGGTCGCAATCTTGAAGCCGAAGCCGACGAGCAGCAGAGCCGCGCCCGCGTAGAGCAGCGCGGGATAGGCCAAAGCGTTCTCCGCGCCGATGCGCAACGCGAGTTCTTTGATATTGGTCGTGCCTGCGCCCCCGTTCCTGAGCGTGGTGCCGCCGTAGACGAGCGCGATGCCGTAGAGCAGAAACGCGGACGAGAACGCGCCGAGGATGAAATACTTCATCGAGGATTCGTTCGAGCGCACATCCGTGCGTCGGAATCCGGCCATCACATAGGTGGCTATGGAGAGGAGTTCAAGGCCGAGGAAGATGATCACGAGGTCGCCGCCGGAGGCCATGAACATCATCCCGGCGGTGGCGAACATCAGGAGCGCGTGAAACTCTCCGGCGGGCAGGTGTTCCCACTCAACCCAGATCATCGAGATGAGCACCGTGAGCGCGGAGACGACGAGGAAGACGAGCGTGAAGGAGAGCCGCATGCGGTCGAGCACGATCATGCCGTTGAAGGCTTCGCGCGCCGTTGTCTGATCGTTCCACATCCAGAGACAGGCCGCGCCGGCCGCCGCGAGTCCGAAGAGCGAGAGCAGCCCCGTTACCCAACGCTGGTTCGAGCGGCGCGTGAAAGCATCAACGAGCATGACGAGCACGCCCGCGACGGACACAATCGTCTCCGGCAGGATGAGCGAGAAATTGATGTCAGGCGACATGGCCTGAGCAGTTTGAAAGGCGAGAGGCAAGTTCATCTTTTTAACTCGTAACCAACGACTGTCAAACGACCGTTAAGTTTGGCAGCATCCTCGTTTCCTTGGTGTCTCCGTGTCTTGGTGGTGAATGTTTTTACTTTTCATTTACCACCAAGACACGGAGACACCAAGAGGAGACAGCGCAAAAATCAAATTCAGGGTAAGACGCCCGCGACGCCCGCCGCCTCTTTCGTGCTGAGAAGCGCATCGAGCCTGCCGCGAATCAGTTTCTTGTACTCTTCGGCCTGCGAACTCATCCCTGTGTGTTTCGGGGCGACGAACTTTCCCTCGCGGTCGAAAAAGACGACCAGCGGCAGGCGGACGCGCGCGCTGAACTGCGCATAAGCCGTCTTCTCCGGGTCGCGCAAGACCGGAATCGTCATCTTCAAAGACTTGGCGTAGTCGCGCAAAAGTTCGTTTGAAGTTTGATCGTCGTTCTCGATGCTCACCCACAGAAACCTGACGCCGCGCCCCGCATACTCCGTCTTCAACTCTTCCAGAGCTTCGAGTTCCCACGCGCAGGGCTTGCACCACGTCGCGCCAAACGAGACGAGCACCACTTCGCCGCGCATCGCCGATACGTCATACGTCTTCCCGTCCACGCCTTTCAATTTGATGCTGACCTGCGCGTCGTTTGCATCGGCGTGCGACTTTGCGAGCGGCAACGCGACGCCGCCGCAGTAGAGCAGGAGCAACAGCAACGCGCAGGGCAGATAAAACCTCTGGTTCGATTTCCACATACTCACAACTTCAAACTTTTAACTCTGAACTTCCAATTATTTCGTCACTTGCTCTGCTGCGCGATTGCGCCGCCGCTCTCGGTTGCCACGACGCGCGAGCGGACGAGTTCGACCGCGGCGCGCGAGCGATTCAGAAAAGGTCGCGGATAGACGCCCATGAAGATCATCAGCGCGAGCAGCGGCAGGAGCAGACCGAGTTCGCGCGGGTTGAGATCGAGGAGGCGCGCGTTCTTCTCATTTTTAACGCGCCCGAAAAGCACGCGCTGCAACATCCAAAGCATGTAGACCGCCGCCCAGATCACGCCCGTCGCCGCGAGCATCGTCGCCACGCGCGCCCACGTCTGCGTGAGCGCGGGCGAAGTCCACATGCCGAGCATGATCAAAAACTCGCCGACGAAGCCGTTCAAAATCGGCAAGCCGACCGAAGACAGCGAAGCGAAGACAAAGAGCGTCGCAAACCACGGCATCGGTTTCGCCAGTCCGCCAAACTCGGAGATCATGCGCGTGTGGCGTCGCTCGTAAATCATGCCGACGAGGAGGAAGAGCGCGCCGGTCGAGACGCCGTGATTGAGCATCTGGTAGAGCGCGCCCTGCATGCCCTGTTCGGTGAAAGAGAAGATGCCGAGCACGACGAATCCCATGTGGCTGACGGACGAATAGGCCACGAGCCTTTTCACGTCGGGCTGCACCATCGCCACGAGCGCGCCGTAGATAATGCCGATGACGGCGAGCGTGATGAGGACGGGCGCGAAGTTGCGCGCGGCCTCGGGGAAGAGCGCGAGGTTGAAGCGCATCAAGCCGTAAGTTCCCATCTTCAAGAGGACGCCCGCGAGAATGACGGAGCCTGCGGTCGGGGCTTCCGTGTGCGCGTCAGGGAGCCACGTGTGGAAAGGGAAGAGCGGCACTTTGATGGCGAAGGCGATGGCGAAGGCGAGGAAGAGCCAGAACTGCGCGTCTGCGCCGAGCGTCATCTGGTTGCTGCGCAGCGACGCGAGGAGCGTCGTGTAGTCGAACGTCCCGAAGCCCGCCTGATTTTTGTGTATGTAGTAAAGCGCGATGATGCCGACGAGCATCAGGAGGCTGCCGATGGCCGTGAAGATGAAAAACTTCGCCGCCGCGTAAATCCGCCGCTCGCCGCCCCACACGCCGATGAGAAAAAACATCGGCACGAGCGACGCCTCGAAGAAGAGATAGAAGACGAGCAGATCGAGCGAGACGAAGACGCCGAGCATCGCGCTCTCAAGCAGCAGGATGAAGGCGTAGAAAGCGAGCGGACGACGTTCTACCGCGTGCCAACTCGAAACAATCGAGATCGGCACCAGCAGCGTCGTCAGGATGACGAGCCATAGGCTGATGCCGTCCACGCCTACGTGATAACGCGCGCCGATAGCCCCGATCCAGGGCAAGTTCTGCTCAAAGCGAAACGCGGCGGAGTCGGCGTAGCCGCCGCCCGTCAGGAGCAAGAGCGACAGCGCGAAGGTCGCCGTCGAAAAGATGAGCGCGACCCATTTTGCCGCCGTCTCGCTTCGGCGCGCGGCCATACCGTAAATTACGGCGACGAGTGCGCCCGCGACGGGCAGCAGAATCAGAACTGTTAAGAGCGAACGCTGGAGCATAAGTTGTTTAAGGAAGCGGCAGCACGCGGCTGAAGTTGAAAACGAAATAAGCGATCACTAAGAGCGCGCCAAATAGGATGATGGCCGCATAGCCGCGCACGAATCCGGCTTGCATCCGGCGCGCGATGTCGCCCACGCCGCTCGTCGCGCGAGCCAGCCCGTTGACCAGACCGTCAACGACTTTGACATCGAAAATCTTCCACAGCCCTTCGCGCGAACCGACCTTGATCGGGTTGATGATCGCCGCATCATAGGCTTCGTCCACGTAATACTTATTCTCCAACAGGCGCGGCATCTGCTTCAGAGGGTTCTTCCTGAACACCATCCAACCGATGCCGATGCCGACGAGCGCGATGGCGATTGAGATGCCGCTGAAAATTCTCTCCGCGCGCACCTCTGCCGGGTCGTGCGCGTGCTCGACGGCGGGCGCGCCGCCGCGCTGTCCCTCTCCGACCGAAGGCGGCAACGCTCCTTCGTTTCCGTGCGATTGACTCGGAGCGTGCGTGTCGGTCGCAGCAGGCGCGCCGTGCGACTCGGAAGCGGCGGGCGCGCCGTGCTGTGACGCCGGTTCGCCGACGCCGACTTCCGCGTGGCCGCCCCCGCGTTGCGGCGCGCGTTCGACGGCAGGCTCAAGCTTCTGCTCGAAATAGTTGTTCACCGCGCCGCCGCTGAGCGCGTAAGGAATGCCGAGAAGGCCGCCGAAGGTGGAAAGCAACGCCAGCACGACGAGCGGGACGGTCATCGTCCAAGGCGACTCGTGCGGCGTGAAGGGGCCTTGATGATGGTGCGCGTCATGCTCGTCTTCATCGTCGTCCGCGTGGTGCGCGCCGGCGGATGCGTGCGCGTGGGTCGCGTGTGTGTCGCCGACGTGCGCGCCCGGTTCGTGGTGCGGGCGGTCGCCTGCCGAAGCGTGCGCGGCGTCGTGAGCCTTGTCGCCTTCGTCGTAGGCGTGCGCGTGTGCCTCGTCAGCCTGCCCCCCGGCGTGCGCCTCGCGGAAACGCTCGCCGCCCCAGAAAGTCATCACCATCAGACGCGTCATGTAGATCGCCGTGAGCAGCGCGGTCAACGCGCCGACGACCCAGAGAACTTTGCTCGCCCACGCAGGGATAGCGTCTGCGCCTGTGCTCCAGGTCTTCCACAGGATTTCGTCTTTCGAGAAGAAGCCCGCGAAGATGGGGATGCCGCTGATGGCGAGCCAACCCGTGAGCATCGTCGCAAACGTGATGGGCATGTATTTCTTCAAGCCGCCCATGCGCCGCATGTCCTGCTCGTGGTGCATGCCGTGGATGACGCTGCCCGAACCGAGGAACAGGAGCGCCTTGAAGAACGCGTGCGTCATCACGTGAAAGATCGCTGCGACGAACGCGCCCACGCCGCACGCGAGCATCATGTAACCGAGTTGGGAGACGGTGGAATAAGCGAGAACTTTCTTGATGTCGTTTTGCGCGATGCCGATGGTGGCGGCAAACAGGGCTGTGGCCGCGCCGATGATGGCGACGATGAACATCGCCGTCGGCGCGTGCGTGTAGATGGCCGAGCAGCGCACGATCATGTAGACGCCCGCCGTCACCATCGTCGCCGCGTGGATGAGCGCGGAGACGGGCGTTGGCCCCGCCATCGCGTCCGGCAGCCAGACGAAGAGGGGTATCTGCGCGGACTTGCCCGTCGCGCCGATGAACAGAAGAAGCGCGGCGGACGTGATGCCGCCCGCGATGAGCGCGCTCCACGTGAACGGATCAAACGGCATGTCTTTGATGATCGTCAGCGCGCTTTGAACGGGCACGCCGATGCCTGTCTTGTCGAAGAAGCTGATAGAACCCGTCAGCGTGAAGACGAGCATGATGCCGAGCACGACGCCCCAGTCGCCCACGCGGTTCGCCACGAACGCCTTCTTCGCCGCGTCGCCCGCCTCGCGCCGGTCGATGTAGTAGCCGATCAAAAGATACGAGCACAGCCCCACGCCTTCCCAGCCGACGAACATCAGGAGCAGGTTATCGGCCAGCACCAGCGTCAGCATCATAAACATGAAGAGGTTCAGGTAAGCGAAGAAGCGATAGAAACTCTTATCGCCGTGCATGTAGCCGGTGGCGAAGATGTGTATGAGCAAGCCGACGAACGTGATGAAGCAGGCATAGATGCCGCTCAGGCGATCCATCGCGAAGCCGATGTCCGCGCGAAACGTCCCGACCTCCATCCACGTCCAGACGTGATCGAGGATAACTTTCGGTTCGCCCACGAGCGCGCCATGCGACCCGAACGCGAGCCACAGCGACAGCGCGCACGAGACGGCGATAGAAAGACTCGCCACCGCGCCGATAAACGCTTCGCTCCGCACGCGGCGACCCACGAGCCAGTTAATTGCCGCGCCCACGAGCGGCGCAAGGATGATGTAACGAAGCATGGTTATAAGCTGTCAGCGATCAGCCGTCAGCTATCAGCTTTAACGTCGGCTACCAGACAAAAAGCTGATAGCTGACGGCTGATTGCCGATGGCTTTCAATTTTTCAACACACTCGAATCGTCAACGTCGAGCGATTCGCGGTTGCGAAAGACGGCGAGGATGATGCCGAGTCCGACCGCCGCTTCCGCCGCCGCCACCGTCATTACGATGAAGACGAACAGTTGGCCGCTCACGTCGCGGAAATAACTGGAGAAGGCGACGAAAGTTAAGTTGACGGCGTTCAGCATCAACTCGATGCACATGAACATCGCAATCGCGTTGCGTTTGATGATGACGCCCGCCACGCCGATGGTGAACAACACCGCCGAGAGCGCGAGATACCATGAAAGAGAGACACCGGGCATAAATTATTTCTCCCGCCTATTCCTCGCGGCTGCGATGCCGCGCGCCTTCGAGTCCGAGCGCGCGTTCGGCCTCTGCGCTCGTCGTGCTCACCACTTCGGTCGCGTCGCCGATGGCCTTCGGGTCGAGCGTCTGTCGCGTGAGGACGGACGAACCGGGAATCGCCAGATCGGTCGGGCGCAAGCCGACGCGCCGCGCGAGCGTCATCGCGCCGACGATTGCCATCAACAAGAGTACGGACGTGATCTCGAAGGGCAACAGATAGCTCGTGAACAGTCCCGTCCCGATGGAAGTGGTCAGTCCGACGTTTGAAGCGTTGCCGAGCGCGTTCGGGTCGAGCGGTTCGAGGCCGGATTGCCCCATGAAGTAGAGAATGAATCCGGCTTCGCCGAAGAGTACGGCGGCGAGCAGGATCGCGACGGCGGTGAGATAACCGAGCCGCAAGGGTTTGTGCTCTTCCTCTTCGACGTTCAAGAGCATGATGACGAAGACGACGAGCACCATGATCGCGCCCGCATAGACGATGATCTGGATGGCGGCGAGAAAAGGCGCGGCGAGCGTCAGGTAAAGCCCCGCGAGCGCGATGAAGACGCCGATCAGTGAGATCGCGCTGTAGAGCGGGTTGCGCTGCACGACCATCGCGATGGCCGAACCAATCGCCAAACCCGCCAACAGCACAAAGAGAATAGTCGTCATAGTTTGAAACAAGAGAGGCGACGGCCGACCCGCAAAAAGAGTTTCTCTGTAGAGTCTGCCAATTCGCGCTCAGGAGCGAAAATACATAATCGCGAAAACCACGCTCGCCGTCAGGACGACGTTCAAGATCGCCACGGGCAACAAAAATTTCCAGCCGAAATTCATCAACTGGTCGAAGCGAAAACGCGGCAGCGTCCCGCGCAGCCAGATGTACAAAAAGAGAAAAAAGAGAACTTTCAGGATGAACGCGAGGAAACTCAAGAGGCCGAACAAGAATCCTCCGCGCGCAACCAACAGATCGAGCCAGGGGAAATTCCAGCCGCCGAAGAAGAGCGTCGCCGCGAGCATCGAGACCGTGAACATGTTGACATACTCGGCCATGAAGAAGAGCGCAAACTTGAGCGCGCTGTACTCCGTGTGAAAACCTGCGACGAGTTCGGTTTCCGCTTCCGGCAAGTCGAACGGCACGCGGTTCGTCTCGGCAATCGCGGAGATGAGATAGACGACGAAGCCGAGCGCTTGCGGAAAAATATTCCAGCGCGGAATGGGCACGACGCCGCCGAGCCACCAGTAGCCCGCCTGCTGCTCGACGATCTGGTAGAGATCGAGCGTGCCTGAGAGCAGCACGACGCCGACGAGTCCGAGTCCGAGCGATAGCTCGTAAGAGATCAGTTGCGCCGCCGCGCGCAAGCCGCCCATCAAACTGTACTTGTTATTTGAAGACCAACCGGCGAGCGCGATGCCGTAGACGCCAATCGAAGTGATCGCCAGCACGTAGAGCAGCGCGACATCGAACTGCGCGACGACGAGTTTGAAAGTGCCGAGGAAAGGCACGCTCACTTCCGGCCCGAAGGGATAGACGATGATCGTCATCAACGCGCCGGTGATGGCGATAAACGGCGCGAGAAAATAGACGAACTTCGTCGCCTTGTCGGGGACGATCTCTTCTTTGAAGATGAACTTCAAAAGGTCTGCGAACGGTTGCAGGATGCCGCCGTAGCCAACGCGATTCGGCCCCAGACGCCCCTGAATCAGCGCGAGAATGCGCCGCTCCGCCAGCACCGTATAAGCCACGATCATCAGCACCACCACGAAAGCGATGTTGATGCCGAGCATTTTCAAGCCGACGTAAGTGAGTGTGTTCCAGTCCATAACAATTAAGGGATGAAGGATGAAGGATGAGGGATGAACCGGAATGAATCAACTGCTTGAGCAGTTTTCTGATTCATCCCTCATCCCTCATCCTTCATCCCTCCATTTAGTCTCCTGCGGCGGCAGAAACATTTACCGTCGCGCGGCGCAGCGCAGGGTCAACGGAAATTTGATAGAGCGGCGAGACGAGCACCGTGGGCGGTTTGGGATTGCCCGCGTCGAGCAGGGGGAACTGCGGCGTCTTGCCCGTCAGCGTGCCCGGCTTGAACA
>DASYMM010000416.1:0-5545 GCA_036009085.1 Pyrinomonadaceae bacterium
AGCGTCGGGCTGCTCGATGCGCGCTCTCTTGTTTCGTCACAAAAATCCGCCTGTTCGTCATCGGCATCGCGCCCTTCGTCACATTTTCATTGTCCACACGCGTCGCACGGTTCAAACTCCGGCCACACATTCCCTGCGCCCGCGTCTCGCGCGCAGCCTTGCGGGAGACCTTGGCTGTGACGGCATGCGGGCGCGGGAATGATTTTTTTTGGTGGCGACCCACGACACCTCAAGGCCGCGCACGGCTCGCACGCCGCGCTCCAACAACTCCGGGAAGACAGTGACGAGTGACAAGTGACGAGTTAAATCAGAAGAACTCGTATCTTTAGCCTTGTCTTTCATTTTGTCCCTTGTCGCCCGTCACTCATTAATCTCGTCACTTGTCACTGCTCTAAAATCTATCGTGGCGAGATTCTTCTGAAGCAAAAGTGAAAATCCGGCGAACGCCCGCCGCTGCTCCGACATCTCTAGTTGATGGATAGTGTTTTTATCGGGATTTTTTTTGAGCTTTCTCAAAGAGGCGGGGAGTTTCATCCCCGGCCACGCGCCTTTCGGCACCGGATTTTGCGGCCTGTCACATTTTCGTTGCCGCCCGGCGGAAGGCGTTTAAACTGAATCCGAAGAAGTTCGACAAGCGCGGCGCAAGAGCTTTTGATCGCGCCTGTTGAGACGGTAGTTTAGAGAGGAAGTTGAGGAGAGAAAATGATGAAAGACTCAGCCCTGCTGGAACGCCGCGAACTCAACCTGACGGGCGACACGCGCAACGGCAACATAAGCGGTGGCAGCGGCAACAGCCCAAACGGCAACAGTAGCCGCCTCGCGCTGCACGAGAATACGCTGCCCGTTCGCATCGAGATGCTCAAGAACGTCGCGCTCAATCTGTTGAAAGAAGTGCAGGTGCTGAGCACGCTCGAAGCGGCGGACATCGTGCGCGGCATACAGTTCTACGACGAAGTTGAACGCTTCGAGCGCGAACTGATCACCCGCGCCCTCGAACTCACGGGCGGCCATCAGGTGCGCGCCTCGCGTCTCCTCGGCTTGAAAGTCACGACGCTCAACTCCAAAGTGAAGCGATACCAGATTCCTTTGCCGCACGACGCCGCCGCCTCGGCAGCTTCGCAGGCACAGCAGGAAACGGGGCCGTTTCCGAAGCCCGTCTCCTGATGCTGATCTTAAGACAAGCGCGCGTGAGGTGTCCGCAAGCGACGAACAAATTCTGAACGCAACGAAGTCACACTATTCAGGGCAGGGGATCAACTCCTCTGCCCGAATTTTGTTCGCCCCACGTACACACACGCGTCTTGCAAGACGCGCCGAGTCGCATCGTTCAAGCGTCGGGATGATGCGAGGGCGAGCACGCACAATTTCACTCTGCGCCCCCACGCATCAAAGTTCGAGCAGCGCGGTTAATTCTCTCTGTGCGATAATATTTCCGATGCGACACATTCGTTCACGCACAATTTTTATCCTGCTCGGTGTCTGGACGCTCATCGGTCTTACGTTCGCCTGTCTCTCTTTTTTCGGCACGCTCGCCATCAGCGACCCGCGCCGCATTGATCTCGTCGGCATCTTCATCTCGAACCTGCTCGCCTTCTATCTCTGGGCGTTGCTGACGCCGCTCATCGCCCTGCTCGCGCGCCGCTATCGCCTCGACCGTCAACGCTGGCCGCAGAGTCTCTTCTTCGTGCACCTGCCCGCGAGCCTTTTGTTCCCCGCGCTCCATCTCTGTCTCTACCTCGCGCCCTTCTGGCTCCTCGGCGGCCTGCTCACCAGAGAATACCCGACCTTCCTCTCGCTCTTCAGTTATCAACTCTTCGCCAACCTCCCGATGAAGGTCTCGATCTACTGGCTCATCCTCATCGCCATCAATGCGCTCGACTACTACCAGAGCTTCCGCGTCGCGGAGGTGAAAGCCTCCGAGCTTCGCGCCCAACTCGCGCAGGCGCAACTGCGCGCGCTCAAGATGCAACTCCACCCGCACTTTCTCTTCAACACGCTCAACTCCATCTCCGCGCTCCTGCACAGAGACCCGGAAGCCGCCGACCAGATGGTTGCGCGCCTCGGAGATTTCCTGCGTCTGACTCTGGAGAACTCCGGCGATCAGGAAGTGACGCTCGAACAGGAGATGGAGTTTTTGCGTTGCTATCTTGAAATCGAGACCGTCCGCTTTCACGACCGGCTCAGCGTCGAGACCGACATCGAGCCGCAGACGTTGCGCGCGCGTGTGCCGAATCTCATCCTCCAACCGCTCGTGGAAAACGCCATCCGCCACGGCATCTCGCGCCAGAGCGCGCCGGGGCGTCTCTCCATTCGCGCCGCGCGCCGCGAAGGGCGACTCCTCCTGCAAGTTGAAGACAACGGCCCCGGCCTCTCCCTGATCAGCGAAAACAGCAACGCTGCTTCGGTTCACACCACAGCGTCGGGCACGCGGCCTCACACCGGCGGCGTCGGGCTGGCAAACACGCGCGCCCGCCTCGAACACCTCTACGGCGCGGAGCATCGCCTCGAACTCACGCGCGCCACCCCGCGCGGCATGCTCGTCACGCTCGAAATTCCCTTCCAACTCGAAGCCGCGCCCGATTGGGCGGACGAAGAAGCAACGCAAGCCGCACACGAAGACGCGCCGGAAGTCGAACACTACGAAGACGAGCCGGGTCGGATCAACCGTGCGGTCGGCTAACGCGTGCGTCGAGGTTGTGTTCTTCAAGCCCCTACCGGGGCTGAGGAACAAGGCATCCGCTTTGGTTGAACTCGCGTTATTTGGCGGATGAGAGCGCGCGGGTCAGGCGGTAGAGAAATTCCTGCCCGTCGTAGAGCGAGCGCGTGGCGATGCGTTCGTCTCTGCCGTGCATGCGGTTGTCGTCTATGTCGTCGAAGATGCCGGAGACGCCGTAGACGGGGATGCCGACTTGCCGGAAGAAGAGACTGTCGGTTGCGCCCGTGCCCATGATCGGGACGACGGGCACGCCCGGCCACATCGCCTGCGTGATCTGTTCAATCGGCTTCATGATCTCCGGCTTCAAGGGCGAAGGCGGGCTGGGCTTCGAGAGGGCGATGGCCGTGAGGCTGATCTGTTCGTCGGCGAGCACCTGCCGGAGCGTGCGCTCGACATCGGCTGCCGTTTCTTGCGGAAGGATGCGGCAGTTGACGAGCGCGCGCGCCGTCTGCGGCAAGGCGTTGTCGGCGTGCCCGCCTTCGACGCGCGTGGCAACGCAGGTCGTGCGCATGAGCGCGTTGTAGTAGGGCGACGCGGAGAGGCGCGCGACGGCAGCTTGCGTTCCGCTGCGCGCGGCGGCGCGCGACTCGGCGACGGTCTTCATGTCGGCGGCGGTCTGCCCGGTTTCGAGTTTCGACATGCGCGCGAAGTAGGAACGCGTCACTTCGTTGAGGTTGACGGGGAAGTCGAACTTCGCCAGCCGGTCGAGTCCGGCGGCGAGCCGAAAGATGGCGTTGTCCTTGACCGGAAGCGAACTGTGCCCGCCCTTATTCTTCACTTCAAGCCGGAAACTTTGATAGACCTTCTCGCTCGCCTGCACGGCATTCAAGAGCGGCTTCCCGTGTTTGAGATAACCGCGCCCGCCTTCGTTCAAGCCGAACTCCGCCTCGACGAGCGCGCGATGCTCTTTCAGTAAAAACTCGACGCCGTTGAAATCGCCCGTCTCTTCGTCGGTCGTCAAAGCGACGATGATGTCGCGGTCGGGTTGGAAATTTTCGCGTCTGAAACGGATGAGGTTGGCGATGAAGATCGCGGCCATCGCTTTATCGTCCATCGTGCCGCGCCCGTAGTAGTGATTGTCGCGCTCGGTGAACTTGAACGGGTCGAGTCCGTCCGACCAATCCTCCTTGCGCGCTTCGACCACATCAATGTGCGCGAGGAGCAGCAGCGGCTTCCCCACAGCCTTCGGGCTGCGATAGCGAGCCACGAGATTCCCCTTCTTCGCGTTCCCGGCGGGCACGACGACGCGCACGTCTTCCGCCGCGAACCCGGCAGCGAGCAGACGCGCACGCATCGCCTCCGCCGCTTGCGTCACGTCGCCCTGCGGGTCAACCGTGTTGATTTCGATTAACTCCTGAAAGATTTCGCGCAAGGCTTGTTGCTCCGCGTTGAGCGACGCGCTCGCCTGCGCCCGCACAACGGGCGACGCCTGCGCCATCAGCGACACGACGAGCAGCAACTTCACGACCAAGCGAATTTTGAATTTATGCATGAACCTTTTCTCAGGATAGAAGACCTGTTCAACTCGACTGCTCTGATTCATCCCTCCGCCCTCATCCCTTCTTTTTACTGTGCCGGAATCTCAATCGGTTTGCCGACGAGCACGGTCGGGGCGTCGTGGCGGCGCAGCGTCTCGTTCAGTTTTGGGACGGACGCGGTGAAGAACTTGTTCGCCTCCGCGAGCGTGGTGCGAAAGCGCGTTTGCAGCGTGTTGTAGTACTCGCGTTGCGCGGGAGTGGGCGCGGCGTTCGTCGCGTCAATGGTGAAGAAGAGGCCGCCGATTTCGTCTATCAACTGCGCGCGCCCCGGATTGACGCCCAGTCCTTCTTCCTGCGGGCGCGCGAGCGTGACGAGCACTTTGTCAACTTGCTTCAAGTTGTCCGTGATCGCCTCGGTCAATTCTTTCGGCGGGTCTGTGAGCCGTTCCTTCACCGTCTTCTCGATGAATTGAAGCTGGCCTTTGATGCTGTCGAGTGCGCGCAAGGTAGTGTTCGTCGTGGATTGCATGTCGCGCAATTTCAAACTCATGTCGTGCGTCATTTGCAAATCTGACGCAGGCACGCTCACCGTCGGGTCGAGGCGCACTTCGACGCGCCGCTCAACCGTCTTGTCGCCGACGAAGAGTTTGACCGTGTAGACGCCGGGCAACACTTGCGGGCCGCGCGCGCCTCCGCCGAAGGGCGTCTCTTCCGTTGTGGGCGGACGACGCACCTGCGCGCCGCCGTAGCGCAAATTCCACGCGTAGCGATTCATGCCGCGCTCTTTCGGCACGCGCGTCTCTTCAAAGACGAGCTTGCCCGCCGCGTCGCGGATTTCCATACGCACCTTCGTCTTCTCGTCGGGTTTCGCTTTGAGATGGTACGTGATGAGCGCGCCGTAGGGCGGGTTCTGGCCGGTGAAGGGTTTGTCGCCGATGCCGTAGCGCGTGAAGCGCGTGGTGAAACGAAGGGCGGGGCGTATGTCGAACATGTGCAGGTCGCTGTTACGCACCGTGTCGTTCATCTGTTGGATGGGCGTGGCGTCGTCAAAAATCCAGATGCTGCGCCCGTGCGTGGCGAGAATGAGATCGTTGTCGCGCGGGTGGACGATGATGTCGTGGACGGCGACGTGCGGCAGGTTCTTGAGTTCGAGAATCTGCCACGTGTTGCCGCCCGTGTAGGAAGCGTAGAGGCCGAGTTCCGTGCCCGCATAGATCAAGTTGGTGTTCTTCGGGTCTTCGCGCACGATCCAGACGTAGGCGTTCGCGGGCAGATTGCCCGTGATGTTGCGGAAGGTGCGCCCGCCGTCAGTCGTCTTATAGATGTATGGACGCAGATCGTCGAGTTGATG
>DASYMM010000417.1:0-13664 GCA_036009085.1 Pyrinomonadaceae bacterium
CTGGTTGGCTTCCAGCGCGTTGCCGGTGGCGCGTTGCAGTTCGGCGACGGCTTTGTTGAGTTCGGTCTGCGCGCGCAGTTCGTTGCCGCGCGCCGTGGCGTATGCGTTCTGGCGTTCGAGGACGAGAAAGAAGGTTGACTGTCCCGCGTCGAACTTGCGTTGCTCGCTCGCGTATTGCTGCTCGGTCGCGCTGCGCTGCGCGGCCGCCGCCCGCAGGCGCGACTCTGCGGTGCGCGTCACCTGCAAGGCGTTTCGCACGTCAACCTGAATCAACTGCTCAAGCTGCTCGCGCTGCACGCGTATGCGGTCGCGCTCGACAAGCGTGCGACCGAGTTGCGCCTCCGCCGTGCGATTGCGCAGCGGGAGATTGAGGGTGACGCCGACACGGTAATTGTTGAAACGGTTCGCACCGAGATTGGCAAGCGACTGGCCGTAGCCGCCGACGAGCGTGTCGGGGATGCTGCCCACCGCCGCCGGAGGAAGCGGTTGGATGCGCGTGCCGTCGGGCAAAGGCGGCGCGACCGCGATGAGTTGGTTGATGCGCTCGCGCGTCGCCTCGCTCGAAGCTGACAGAGGGTTCACGCTCGTCGGATCGAACGCGCCCGCGAGACCGACCGCGCCGTAGGTGCCGAAGAGATCAACCTGCGGCTTCGTCGCTTCGCGGGCGAGTCGTTCGTCGAGCGCGTTGATCTCGCGCGCCACGTCCGATTGTTGGAGTTCGGGGCGCGAGGTGAGCGCGGCGCGCATCGCGTCTTCGAGCGCGACTGCGGGCGGCTGCACGTCAACCGTGTCGGTCGGCACGAGCGCGACCGACCAGACTTCCGACTGCCGGTTCTCCGCGATCAAATTCTTCAGAGCGTTCTCCGCGCGGCCAACTTCATCGAGCGCGATATAAACGTTCTGCTCGAAGTTTGCCACCTGCGCTTCCGCCGCCACGATGTCAATGGGCGCGAGTTGTCCTTCGGCGACGAGACGGCGGTTGTGTTCAAGCTGCGTGCGCGCGTCGCGCGCAGAGTCGCGCTGCACCTGCAAGTTGCGCAGGGTGAAGACCAAATCCCAGTAAGCGCGCTGGACGCCCGTGATCGTCTCGATGGCGCGCTGGCGAAACTGCGCGTCGGTGAGCGAGAGATTCTTTTTGGCGATCTCGATCTGGCGTCGCGTCGCATCGAAGCGGAAGCCGCGCAGGAGCGGCTGCGCGTAGGTGAAGGAGAAGGCCGTCGGGTATTGCGGGTTGAGCGCGGCGAAGAGGTTGTTGGAAGTCTGCCGGCTGCTCGAAAAATCGAAACGGTAATTGCCGCCGTACGCGGGCGTGAGACCTTCAAAACGCATGGTGCCGCCGAGGCCCGACGAAGTGACCGCGCCGCCCTCGCCGCCGCTCAGGAAACTCGCCGTCGGCGTTTTCGTGCGTTCGTAAAAAGTTGAAGTGTTGAGGCGCGGATCGTATGCGCCGCGCGCCGCCAGCAAGTCGAACTCGGCGGCGCGCACGTTCGTCCGCGCCACTTCGATGTCCTTGCCGTTCTTCAAGGCGAGTTCGATGGCCTCGCGCAGAGCGAGCGGGCGTTGCTCGGCCATGTTGACGCCCACGCGTTCGAGCGCGGGGAGCGGCAACGTGACGGGCGCGCGGTAATCCGGCGCGACGGCGGGCACGCTCAGAGCCGTCTCCGCCTGCGCGTTGGAAGGCGTCGGCTTCGCCTGCGCCTCGCTCAACACCGTCGTCAGGGTTGACGTGGAGACGGGAGACGACAGAGGAGTCGGCGACGGCTGCGGCGTCGGCTGTTGAAAGGGAGTCGGTTGCTGCCCCGGAGTCGGTTGCGGCGTCGCTTGCGGCGACGGCGCGGGCTTCGTCGTCGCCTCCTGTGACGTAATTGTCAAACTCCCCATCAAAGGCACGTCCGCGAGTTGCACTTGAGACGCCGAGGGCTGCGCCGCAGCGACGTTAGCGCCAGCCGGGGTTGGCGGCGCGTTCGTCTGTTGCGCCGAAGCGTCGCGCGCCGCGAAGAGACTGCCGAGCAGGAGCAGGAGGAGCGCGAGCGCGTAGAACTTTTTCGTCGAATGATAATTCATGTGTGCGAACCGCAAATTTAAGATTCCCATGTTCTCTAAAACTTATTGAAGATCGCCCCGGCGGCAGTCGCCGTGCGCCGTCGCGCCCAAGCGAACGCGCCGCCGATGCCGCTCCCGACGCGCCCGAAAATGCGGGCGCGAGCGAGATCGTCAAACAACGAATAGAAGACCGGCACGGCCAGCAGGGTTAACAACAAACAGAGCGATTGACCGCCGACGACGAGCACGCCGATTGACCTGTTTGTGCCCGAACCCGGCCCGCTGGAGATGACGAGCGGCATCATCCCTGCGACGAGCGCGATGGTCGTCATCAGGATCGGGCGCAGGCGGTCGCGGTTCGCCTGAATGATCGCGTCGTACCTGTCCATGCCCTTCGAGCGCAGTTCGTTCGTGTGGTCGATCTGCAAGATCGCGTTCTTCTTCACGACGCCGAACAGGAGCAGCAGGCCGAGGCCGGAAAAGATGTTCACCGTCTGCCCCGTCAACAGAAGCGACAGGATGCCGAAAGGGATCGCGAGCGGCAGCGTCAGCAAAATCGTCACCGGATGGATGAACGATTCAAACTGCGCCGCGAGCACCATATACATGAAGATGAACGAGAGCGTGATGGCGATCAAAAAGTACTGACCGGCGCGCCCCAACTCTTTCGAGCGACCGACCAGCCCCGTCTTGTATCCCGATTCAAAGTTCATCGCCGCGACGGCGTTGTTCAACTCCGCCAGCACCGCCGATTGCGAACCGCCCGGCGCGACGTTCGCCGTCAGCGTCACCTGCCGCTGCCGGTTCAGACGATCAATCGCAGACGGGCCGCTGCCCTCTTCCACGCGGACGAGATTGTCGAGACTCACCCAACCGAGTTTCGCCGAAGGCGCAAACAGGCGCGACAAGTTCTCCTTGCTCGCGCGCGCTTCGCCGATGGCGCGCAGGCGCACGTCATATTGATCCGTGCCTTGATTGAAGGTCGAAATTTTCTGCCCCGCGACCATCGTGTTCAAAGACTGCGCGATGTCGCCGACGCGCACGCCCAGGTCTGCCGCACGCGCGCGATCAATGATGACGCGCAACTCCGGCTTGCCCGCGATGAGCGACGAATCAATGTCAACCACGTTGGGGATCGTCTTCATCTTCGCGAGCAAATCTTCGGAATATTTCGTTAAGGTTTGCAGGTCGGGGCCGCCGATCATGTATTGAATGTCGGCGTTGCGCTGGCCGCCGCCCGAAATCGCCTGCACCTGCCCGATGTTGGTGCGCAACTCCGGCGGGTATTTCTTCAACAGTTCGCGCGCCTTGACCATCAACTCGGTTTGCGACAAATCGCGCTCGCCGAGATCGGAGAGTTTGACGTAGATGTTCGCGCTGTTGACGAGTTGCTGGCGGTCGCCGCCGATGGTGACGAGCGTATCGGTCACGCCCGGCAACGTGCGCACGTCCGCCGCGATGCGTTCGACAATCGTTGAGGTGTTGGCGAGCGTCGAGCCTTCCGGCGCGCGCATGTTGATCTCGAACTGCGATTGGTCGTCCACCGGCAAGAAGTTTTTGCCGACGAGCATGAAGAGCGGCACGATGCTCACAATCACCAGCACGCACAAACCGACGATCACCCAGCGATGCCCCATTGACCACTTGAGCATCGTCGTGTAAGCGCGATCCACTGGGCGATAGAAACGCCCGTCCTTCGAGCCGTGCGATTTGCTCTTCGGTTCGGAGGGCGGCGAAACTCGTTCCCCGCCATCCGCTTCGTCCGCCGCGTTCGCCGCGCGCGCATGTGCGAGCGCGACCGGCGTGCTGTCCGGGTTGCTAGCGTTCATCCACTTGCCCGACTCTTCGCGTGCAACCTCTTCGTGTTCCTTACGCTCCGGCTCGCCCGCCACCACGCGCGATTCGTCTGCGAGCAGGCTCGACGCGTCGCCCTGCGAAGGCTCGCTGCCGACTCCGGGCGAGACGCGCTGCGGCTTCTTGCGTTTGATGAGACGCGCGGCGAGCATCGGCGTCAGCGTAAACGAGACGACGAGCGAGACGGCGACGGCGAACGAGGCCGTCAAACCGAAACTGGACATGAAACGCCCGACGATGCCGCCCATGAATCCGACGGGTAGGAAGACCGCGAGCAACGAAAGCGTCGTCGCCATGACGGCCAGACCAATTTCACGCGTGCCTTCAATCGCCGCTTGAAACGGCGGCATCCCCTTCTCTTCGATGAAGCGATAGATGTTTTCGAGTACGACGATGGCGTCGTCAATCACGATGCCGACCATGAGCGTCAGCGCGAGCATCGTGATCATGTTGAGGGTGTAGCCGAGCGCGGCCATCAGGGCGAAGGTGGCGATGATGGAGGTCGGGATGGCGAGTCCGGCGATCAAGGTCGAACGGAAGTTCCAGAGGAAGACGAAGACGACGATGGCCGCGAGGATGCTGCCCTCGATCAAGTGCGTCTCGATGGAATGAACCGCCGCCTTGATGAAGATGGACGAATCGCCGATGACTTCCGTGCGCACGTTCGAGGGAAGCGTGAGCTTGATCTCTTCGAGTCGCGCCTTGATCTCGTCCGCGACGGCCACGGTGTTTGTGCCCGATTGCTTGGCGACGATGAGCGTCACGGCCGGTTCGCCGTTCAGGCGCGCCGAGGTGCGCAGTTCTTCCGAACTGTCTTCGGCGTAACCGATGTCGCTGAGTTTGACCGGATAATTTCCGCGCGTCGAGATGGCGACGTTGTTGAAGTCCGAGGGGTTCGTGATGCGCCCCAAAGTGCGCACGGTCAATTCCCGCGAGCCTTCATCCACGCGCCCGCCCGGCACTTCCATGTTCTGCGCGCGCACCGCCGCCGCCACTTCCGGCACGGTCACGTTGAAGGCGCGCATCTTGTCCGGGTCGAGTTTGAGTTGAATTTCCCGACGGCTGCCGCCGACGATGGAGACGTTGCCGACGCCGTTGATGCTCTCGATGCGCTCCTTGATCTGCTTGTCGGCGATCTCCGTCACCTCGCGCAAGCTGCGCGGGGCGGAGACGGCGATGCGCAAGACGGGCGCGGCGTCCGTGTCGAGTTTCTGGATGACGGGGTCTTCCGCAGTCTCCGGCAAGTCGGAGACGATGAGGTTCACCTTGTCGCGTATTTCCTGCGCGGCGATGTCTGCGTTCTTGTCGAGCAGGAATTGGACGAAGACCTGCGAGACGCCTTCCACGGAAGTCGAGCGCAGTTCGTCTATGCCGCTGATGGTGTTGACGGCGGCCTCGACCTTATCCGTGATCTCCGTCTCGATCTCACGCGGCGACGCGCCGGGATTGACGACCGAGATCGTGATCGTCGGGAAGTCAATCTTCGGAAAGAGATCGACGCCGAGCGAGAAGAAGGAAAAGATTCCCACCACCGTCAGCGACAAAATCAACATCGTCGCAAACACCGGACGACGGACACATATTTCAGCTAGCTTTTGCATGGCTCTTTAGGTTTCAAGTTTCAGGTTTCAAGTTTCAGGTCTGAGGCTTTCCGGTTTTTAACCTGAAACCTGAAACCCGAAACTTGAAACTTCTACTGCCTGACGGCTGCGCCGTCCTTCAATTGCTCGACGTTACTGGTGGCGACGAGTTCGTCCGCGCCGATGCCGGTTTTGACTTCAACGAGTTCGCCTTCGACCTGTCCGAGTTGCACGACGCGTTCCTGCACACGCCCGTCTTTGATGACGAAGACGCGGCTCACGTCCTGCTCGGTGCGCACGGCGCGCGAAGGTATGAGCACCGCCGCGTCGCCCTTCGTCTGCGAGATGCGCACGGTCGCAAACTGTCCCGGCTTCAACAAGCCCTGGCTGTTATCCACTTCGGCTTCGACCGTCAGCGTGCGCGAGGCGGCTGTGATGTTCGGCGAGATGCGCGCGATGCGCCCTGCGAACGAGCGATCCGCGTAGGAACTCGTCGTGATCGAAACGCTCTGGCCGGGTTGGATGGTTGAGATCGCCTGTTCGGGAATGTCTATGCGCATGCGGAGCGGGTTCGTGCGCACGATGGTCGCGATCTTTGAAGTGGTCGACACGTACTCGCCGATGTCCGCGGGACGATCAGCGACGTAGCCGCTGATCGGCGCATAGACGACCACGTCCGAGACGGCCTTGCGCGCCTGCGCCACCTGCGCCTCGGCAGCGTTGGCCGCCGCACGCGCCGTCGCAATGCCCGCGTAGTTCTGCCGCGCCGCCTGCAAAGCGGCTTCATATTGTTGCTGCAACTGATCGCGTTGCGACTTCTGCCGGTCGTAGTCCGAGCGCGAAACGTCGCCCGATTCGATCAGACGCTCGAAGCGGCGCAACTGCTTCTCGGCCAGTTCGAGCGCGACGCGAGCCGCGCCGACTTCGGCCACGCGGTTCGGGTCGAACGCCTGGCCGTGGCGCAGACCGATGCGCTCCTCCGCCTGCCTGACGGCTGATTGCGCCTGCTGCGCCTGCGCCTGCAACTGCGTGAGACGTAAGCGCGCGTCCGCATCGTCGAGTCGCACAAGGAGAGAGCCGCGCTGCACGTAGCTGCCGAGGTCAACCCCGACGGCCACGACGCGACCCGCCACGGTCGGCGCCACGTCCGTCTGTTCGTCTGCGGCGAGGCTGCCCGTCGCTTCCACAAAGCGCGGGAGTTCGCGCGTGATGGCGGCGGCGGTCGAAACCGTCACCACTTCGGGCGTCGCGTTGGCGGCGGCAGCGGCCTGCTTGTTCTTCGATTCGGCAGACCTGCCGCACCCGCTCGCAAACAGGCTCAAGGCCGCGAGCAGCAAAATGACCGTGGAGAGCGTGAATTTATTTCGAGAGATCATAGAGACTATTTTTCTAAAGACTGTTTTTCTTTCGGGACAAACCGCTTTTCGCGCTGAAACTTGCGTGCGGCACAAACTATCGCTTCTTTACTGTTTCTTCTTTTTGGTGCGCGTCGCAGCAGTGGCCGCGCCGCCCGGTTTCGCGCGCTCGACGCCGCTCGCAGGACTGCCGCTGCGCGGAGCGGGCGGCGGGTTGTGCGGCGTGGCGGCGATGCCTCTGAGCAGTAGTTCCGTGAACTCTTCGGCGGCGCGCTCGTTCGGAATGTCGAGCAGTTGGCGGCGCGTGTCCCAGAGAATGTTGTTGAGCGAATGGTGTATGACCATGCCGAGAAAGCAGCGCACGACGATGGTGGGGTCTATGTCGCGCATCGCGCCGTCGCGTTGCCGTTCGCGTATGTAGGAGCCGAGAAAGTCGTACATGCGGCGCACGTTGCGATCCCAGAACATGTCTGCGAGTTCGTGGCCTTCGAGCGCGGATTGCGTCAGGAGGCGCAGGAACTCCGTGTCGTGCTCGTGATGGCGCATCATGGCGAGCGCGATGCCGTAGAAGACCGCGCGGTCGTCTTTGCGCGCGAGCGCGTCGGGGACGATGTCGCAGGGTTGCTGAAAGTTGTCGGCGCAGGCTTTGCGGTCAATGATCGCGCTGTAGAGTTCTTCCTTGTTGGCGAAGTGGCGAAAGACCATCGCCTCGGAGACGCCCGCCGCCTGCGCGATCTCTCTGGTGGTTGTGCCGCGAAACCCGCGCCGCGAAAAGAGGCTCATCGCCACCTGCAAAATCTGGCGACGACGATCTTCTCCGGCCATCCGCCCGCTGCTCGTGCCGTTGGGGGAGACGCTGCTGTGAATCGCCGCCCCGGCGGCGGCAGAAGACTCGGTCGCGCCCTTCGTCTCTAGCGTTCGGGTCATTCGGTTATCTTGCCTTTCAACTACCGATTTCGATTAAAAGTAAGTACTTACTTACCAGAGTACGCGGCTTCTGTCAAACGAGTTCCGGTTAAATTTTCGCGGCTCGTTTTTCCGCGCGCGCCTGTATTGTTCTAGACCTTCGCGCTATAATGGCGCGTACCTTTTCACAACAAGTGAACGCGTGGCCTCGCCGCCGGAAACTCGCCGGACTTTAAAGGAAGGGCGTCTTTCGGCGTCGCCGTCCGGTGGCGGGTGCGTCGGCACGTTGTTTGCTGGCTTGACACCGGAAATGCGGAAATTAAGCGGGCGTTACCTATTCGCGCGCACGGCAATTTAAGAGCGACTATCAACAGTTAAGGAGATAACGGACATGTCACAGAACTTCGGAAACAACGATCCGCAAAACAAGGGCGGCAATGGCGGCACGACGGGCGGCTCGACAAGCGGCACGGGCGGCAGCGGTCTGGCAGGCACGGGCAGAACCGATGCGGGCACGACGCGCGACACCACTTCACCCGGCGGCTCGACCGGCGGCGGACTCAGCACGACGACGGGCGGCGGCGCGACGGGCGCGAGCACCGGCACGGCGACGGCGCGCGAAGGCATCGCGGGCACGGCGCAGGAATACGGCCAGAAGATCGCCGATGCGGCCTCGACCGCCAAAGACTACGTGAGCGACAAAATCTCCGTGGCTGGTGACAAGTTCAAAGACTTGCAGAACGTGGACTACAAGCAATACGCCGAGGAAGCGAAAAACTACGCGCGCGAGAAGCCCGGACAGGCTATCTTGATCTCGGCGGCGGCTGGTTTTCTCATCGGTCTGTTGCTCAAGAGCAGCAACCGTCGTTAATCCGGTTTCAAGTTTCAAGTTTCAGGTTACAGATTAAAAGCACATTTCAGCCACAAACCTGAAACTTGAAACCTTCAATTTGAAACTTGAACAGCGAGGAGAGATGAGCAATGGCTGAACTAGAGAGGCGCGCCACCGGAGGCGCGGCGGCGACCGCGCCCGCCACCACAACCGGAGCGCAGAACGCGCAAGGCTTGGACATAGAGGGCTTGCCCGCCATGCTCGGCCGGCTCGGCGACAACGTCATGACGCTCGTTGACGCCAAGCTCGGGCTGGCGAAGGTCGAACTCAAGGAAGAGGCGGCGGCCTACGGCAGCAAGATCGCCATGATCGCGGTGGGCGGCGTGCTCGCCGCCATCGGGTTCGCTCTGCTGAACGTGGCGATTGCGTTTTTCATGGCGCGTCTTTTCTTCTATTCGTTCACGCCGCCGATCAGCTACGCGCTCGGCTTCGTCGTAACGGGCGTGCTCTATCTCGTCATCGGCGGCATCCTCGTCGTTATGATGAAGAACCGTCTGGCCGCGCTAAGCCCCGCGCCGGAAAGAACCATCGAGGAACTCAGAAAGGATAAACAATGGCTGAAGAACGAACTTTAGGCACTGCGCGCGCGCCTGAGACTGACACCGCCGACGACGACCTGACCAAGGCAGAACTTCAGCGTCGCATGGAAGAAGCGCGCGAATCAATCACGCAAACCGTCTCGGAGATCAAGGACACAGTGACCACTCAATATCAAAACGTCAGGGAATCAATTTCACAATCGCTTGATTGGCGCGAGCAGTATCGCCGCCGTCCCGTCGAATTCTCCGTCGCCGCGCTCGGCGTCGGCGTCCTCCTCGGCTACACCGTCGGCGGCGCGCTCCTCGGCGACGGCTCGGAGTTGAACGAACGCTACTACGATGCCGAAGGCGACGACTACGACATGGACGAAAGCGTCGTGCGCACTCCGAGCGAACGCGCCTACGCCTCGCAGGCCATCCTCGGCGGCGCCTACGGCTCGACCGCTTATGCTCAACCGCAGGCCGCTACCGCCGCTGCTCCCGCACGCGCAGAGGCGTCGTCGGGGGGCGATTATGACGCGCCGCAACCGAGGCCGTCTTACAGCAGCGGCTACGAAGCGACGCCCGCCGAGAGCAGCCTCGTTTCGAGCGAACCGCAGAAGCCCGGCCTCTTTGAACGTTTCAAAGAGACGCAGGCTTACGACAAATTGCAGGCCGAAGTAGCCACGCTCGGCAGTCGTGCCGTCGAAGAACTATCGAAGACGGCGCAGAGCGTGGTGCTGCCCGCGCTGCTCGGCAAACTCAAAGACTTGATCGGCATAGACCTCTCCGCGCAACGCGAAGTCGCGCAGCGCAGCAAGCTGGAACATGAAGCGACGGCGGCCAGCGCGGCCACCACTTCGGCGCAGGAGGGACAGGCCAAGGCAGGCGGTTCCGGCTCACACGGTTAGAAAAGATGCTCGTCAATAGTCACGCGCATTCAGGTTGGAAATACGAAGGGCGAGCACGCTTGGCTCGCCCTTCGTTTATTATGCGGCGATTGATATTCAATGCTCGATGCCCTACGCGTTGATCGACCATGAGCACGACGGCAGCAGATAAATTGCTCACAGACCCGTTGCGCGCCGAAGCGACCGCGACGAGGACGCGGCCTGTCCGCGTCGAGATCATTCTCAACGCCTCTGCCGGGAGCGGCGATCAAGAGGCCGCGCGCCGCACGCTCACGGAAATCTTCGCGGCGGAGAGCGATTTGGAGGCGCACGTCTCGCTCGCACGAAGTGGCGAAGAGATCGTCGCGCTGGCGCGGCGTGCCGTCGCCGACAAGGATGTGCAGATCGTCGTCGCGGGCGGCGGCGACGGCACGGTCAACGCGGTCGCCACGGAACTCGTCGGGACGGACAAGACGCTCGGCGTGCTCCCGCTCGGCACGCTCAACCAC
This sequence comes from Pyrinomonadaceae bacterium, assembly GCA_036009085.1. Classification (GTDB taxonomy): domain Bacteria; phylum Acidobacteriota; class Blastocatellia; order Pyrinomonadales; family Pyrinomonadaceae; genus JAIVJZ01. The sequence goes on from DASYMM010000417.1 coordinate 10,548, forward strand.
TTCGCCAAGGATTTGAACATCCCGCTCGACCTCGAAGGCGCGGCGCGCAATCTCATCACGGGCGAGGCCGCGCGCGTTGACGTGGGCGAAGTCAACGAACGCATCTTCATCAACAATTCGAGTCTTGGCCTCTATCCTTCAATCGTCCGACATCGCGAGAAACAGCAGGAGCGTCTGGGGCGCGGCAAGTGGTTCGCCGCAGTGTGGGCGACGCTCGAAGTCTTTCGCCGCTACCCTCTGTTCAGCGTGCGCCTGAGCGCGGACGGGGAGGAGTTTAGCCGCCGCACGCCCTTCGTCTTCATCGGCAACAACGAATACCAGATGGACGCATTCAACCTCGGCGCGCGTTCGTGTCTCGACGCGGGGCAACTGAGCTTACATTTGACGCGCGACATCGGACGCTGGGGGCTGGTGCGTCTCGCCCTGAGCGCGCTTTTGGGGCGACTGCGCGAATCCGGCGATTTCGACGCGCTCTGCACCAAAGAGGTCTGGATCGCGACGCGCCGCACGCGCCTGCGCGTCGCCACGGACGGCGAAGTCAACATCATGCGCTCGCCGCTACACTACCGCGTCCGCCCCGGCGCACTGCGAGTTATAACGCCAAGAAGAAAGGATGAGGATGAGGGATGAGGGATGAAAGGAATGACTCAAGAGCGTGAATGCTTCTCTTGTTTCATCCCTCATCCCTCATCCTTCATCCCTTCGCAGCATGCGAACCATCGCACATCTCTCCGATCTGCATTTCGGGCGAATTGATCAGGCCATCGTCGAGCCGCTGGCGGCGACTGTGACGGAGATCAAGCCGGACGTGGTGGTCGTGTCCGGCGATCTGACGCAGCGTGCGCGCTCGGAACAGTTTCAGGAAGCGCGGGAGTTTTTGGACGAGTTGCCGCAGCCGCAGATCATCGTGCCCGGCAACCACGACGTGCCGCTCTACAACGTCTTCCAGCGTTTCCTCGAACCGCTCGACAAGTACCGTCGCTACATCACGGACGACCTCGAACCGTTTTACGCGGACGAAGAGATCGCCCTGCTCGGCATCAACACGGCGCGCTCGCTGACGATCAAGGACGGGCGCGTCAACGAAGAACAGGTGGCGCGCATACGCGAACGTCTCTGCCCGTTCGGCGACGAAGTAACGAAGTTCATCGTCACGCATCACCCGTTCGACGTGCCGGAGGGGCACGAGCGCGAGGCCGATCTCGTGGGGCGCGCACAGATGGCGATGGAAGCTCTGGCGACGTGCGGCGCGGACGTGTTGCTCTCCGGCCACTTGCACGTGAGCCACACGGGGCACACGGCCAAGCGTTACAAGATCAGCGGCTACTCCGCGCTCGTCGTGCAGGCGGGCACGGCGACCTCGACGCGCGTGCGCGGCGAAGTCAACTCTTTCAACGTGATCCGCGTCGAACATCCGCACATCGAGGTCAAACGCCTCGCGTGGCAACCCGACCGCGCCGCCTTCGCGACGGCCTCCATCGAAAACTTCATCCACACGCCCGAAGGATGGGCGCGACTCGCCGACGGCGCAGAGTCAGGCATCAAGGAATGAGGGAAAGGGCTCGTGTCCTACATTGACCACTAAGACGCCAAGACACAAAGGAAGCACAGAGGAAAGTTGAAACCGGAACACTATTTGCCCTTCATCTTGATTGACACTTGCGCGGCCTGTCCTTAGACTCGCGCTGGCTCCCCTGCCCGAAACTTTTCCGAAGTCGTCGTCCGTATCTCGCCAAAAGGAGTCGCGTATGTTTGCCACTGAACGCCGCTCGCGTCGCACGTCTCTCGTCGCTCCCGTGGTTATCGTCTTTGTCGCCGCGCTGCTCATGCCCGCCGCCCCGCTCTTCGCGCAGGGCGTGGTCAACTACGAAGCCGAAAAGCAACGCGCGCTCAAGCTTCTCGAAAACTCGAAACCGACCGAAGCCCTCCCGATTCTCGAACGTCTCACAGAGAGCAACCCCGAAGACGGACAGGTGATGTTCTATTTCGGCTTCGCCACCCTCGCGCAGGCGCAGACGCTCACAGACACGAACGCGCGCAAGCAATCGCGCATCCGTGCGCGCGCCGCGATGCTCAAGGCGCGGGAGTTGGGCTATAAGAGCGCGCTGCTCGATTCGATCCTCGAATCCGTTCCGGCGGACGGCGGCGAGGAGCAAAAATATTCCGCTAACGCCGAGGCCGACCGCGCGATGCGCGAAGGCGAAGCCTCCTACGTGAAAGGCAATCTAGACGCCGCGCTCGCCTCCTACCAACGCGCGCTCGAACTCGATCCGAAACTCTACGAGGCCGCGCTTTTCGCGGGCGACATGTACTTCAAAAAGGGGCAAGCCTTCAAAGCCGCCGAGTGGTATGACCGCGCCATCCAGATCGCCCCCGACCGCGAGACGGCCTATCGCTATTCGGCCAGCCCTCTGATGGAGGCGGGCAAACTCGAAGAGGCGCGCACGCGCTACATCGAAGCGGTCATCGCGGAGCCTTTCAACCGTCTCGCGTGGGCGGGCATGGCGCGCTGGGCTGAAGCGGCGGGCGTCCAACTCGCGCACCCGAAGATTGACGTGCCGACGAGCGTGACGCCGCTCAAAGACAATAAGATGACGATCAACATCTCGCCCGATTCGTTAGACAAAGACGACGGCTCGGCGGCGTGGATGGCCTACGGCATCTCGCGCGCGGCGTGGGCAACGTCTAAATTCGCGAAAGAGTTTCCGAACGAGAAAGAGTACCGGCATACGCTGCGCGAAGAGGCCGACGCGCTGCGGATGGTCGTCGAGTCGGTCAGGATTCAGACGAAGGACAAGAAGATCAAGACGCTCGACGCATCGCTCGCGCGCCTCGTCAAACTCCACGACGAAGGCTTGCTCGAAGCCTACATCCTCTTCGCGCGCGCGGACAAAGGGATCGCGCAGGACTACGCCGAATATCGCAAGACCAACCGCGACAAACTGCGCCGCTATCTGAGCGAGTACGTGGCGGCGAAGAAGTAAGACAGGGGATAAAGGGTAAGGGGGAAAGGGTAAAGGGGATGATGCTCTGATTTAGCCCCGGCAGGGGCGACAGATTGTAGCCCCGTGCGTGAGCGCGGGGATCAAGAGAGGATAAAGGTCGAAGCCCCGTCAG
>DASYMM010000418.1:0-22346 GCA_036009085.1 Pyrinomonadaceae bacterium
ACGATCTTCGTCGCGTGCGTCTGCGTGTAAATCTCGCCGCCTGCGCGCCGCACGGCTGCCGTCACCCCGCCCAGATATTTCAGAATGTGAAACTGCGCCTGTCGCGGGAAGCGCAGCGCCGCCCCCGTATCGAACGACTCGACGGGCGCGCGCTCCACCTCTTCCACTCCCGTCAGTCCGGCGCGATGCGCGGCGCGCAGTTCGTCTTCGAGCTGTGCCGGGTCGTCGCCGGGCGGCACAAAGAGATAGCCGTCAAGGCGCGTGAAGTCGCAATCAATTTTTTCTTCATTAACGATCGCTTCGATGCGATCAATGGCCGCCGTGTGGCTCTCTGCGGCGAGCCGCGCGCCCCGCTCGCCGTGCAATTTTTCGAGCTCGTAAAAACGATCATCGAGCGCGTTCGTGAGGTGCGCGGTGGTGCGGCACGTCTCGCCCCCGGCGACGTTTCCGTCGTCTATAACTACGACGCGCCGGCCTTCTTTCACGAGTAAGTAAGCGGTCGTCAACCCCGCGATGCCTGCCCCGACGAGCACGACATCCGCCTGCACGTCCGCGCCGAGTTGCCCTTGCGCCGAAGGCGCATCCGCCGTCGCCATCCATACCGAAGTTGTCTGCCCGTTATCAGTTTTCATGGCTTCTCCCTTAGAAACGAATTGCGCACATGAATCGAATCAGTGAAGACCTCCAGCCCTGGTCTTCATTTAACGCGCGCGTAGCACAAACTATCGCGCGGCTCGTCGCTCAGGTTCGGGTGCATCTCCCAGCGGCGCAAGATTCCCTCGCGCCGCATTCCGGCCTTCTCCAACACGCGCGCCGACGCCGCGTTAGCCACGTCGCACACCGCCCACACGCGAAAAACCTCCGACTCCGACAACGCGTAATCGACCACAGCGCGCACCGCTTCCGTCATGTACCCGCGCCCCCACCACTTTCGCCCCAGCACGTAACCGAGATTGACGCGCCACGCGTTCGGGCGAATCGAGATCATCCCGATCAATTCGCCGCCGTCTTCTTTGTGCATGATGACCCAACAAAAATACGCGCCCGACTCCCAAGCGGCGAGGCGATGCGCCGCAGGCTCCTCGCCATCCGCCACAGTGCGATGCGGTCGCCACGTCAGGTAGCGCGTCACCTCCGCGTCGTTCGCATAAGCCTCGAATATGCGCGGCGTGTCGGCGACGACGGGCTTGCGCAAGACGAGGCGCGCGGTCTCGATGTGAGTCGGCGGATTCATGTAACTCAGATTCTCGGACAGTCTCTTAGTCAGTCACTTAGTTCAGATGCTTACTCGGCTTCGGCTTTACCGATGCGCTCGCGCTTGACGTCGTGCGGGTTCGTGGAACGCTCGCCGCGCTTGCGCGTGGACTTGCGCTTGCGGCGCACCTCGCCCGCGTGGTCAACCGAACGAATGGGCTGCAAGTCTTCCGCGTCGCCTTCCGGGTCGTCCAGACGCGTCTCCACTTCAAGCGGCATCTCTTCAACTTCCGTATCGGGCGCGTTCGCATCGTCGCTGCTGCTGTTGTCGCCTCCGGCGAGCGCGCGTTGGCGCGTGAAGTGCGCGGCGATCTCTTCGGCGGTCTGGCGTCCGACGAAGGGCGTGAGTTCGGCGGGCGTGGCCTGCGCGATGCGCGCGATGGAGCCGAAGTTTCGGAGCAGACGATTCTTGCGCTTGTCGCCGACGCCGGGTATCTCCGTCAGTTCCGAAGTGAAGTCGCGTATCTCGCGTCGCTTGCGGTGATAGGTGACGGCGGCGCGGTGCGTCTCGTCGCGGATCATCTGGATGAGACGCAAGACCGCCGAATGCGAATCGAGATAGACGGGTTCGTGCTCGCGCCCTTTGACTAAGAGGTGCGACACCTCGTTGTGGCGGCGCGGCGGTTTCACGACGCCGATCATCGGGATGGCTTCGAGGTCGAGTTCGCGCATCGCCGTCGCCGCCGCGTTGAGTTGTCCCTTGCCGCCGTCGATCATCACGAGGTCGGGCAGCGGATTGTTCTCGTCAAGCTGACGACGATAACGACGCGCGACGGCTTCGCGCATGGAGGCCACGTCGTTCGAGCCTTCCACGGTCTTGATCTTGAAGCGACGGCCTTCGGCGCGGTTCATCTTGCCGTTTTCGCAGACGACCATCGCGGCCACGTTCTCCGCGCCGGAAATATTCGAGATGTCGAACGACTCGATGCGCGCCGGGAAACGCGGCAACTCCAAAGTCTCCTGCAACTCTTCGAGCACGCGTTCCATGTCGGGCTTCAAGACGCGGAAGCGTTGCTCGAAAGCGATCTGCGCGTTCTTCTCGACGAGCGCGATCATGTCTCGCTTCTCGCCGCGCTGCGGGTCGAGGATGCGCACGCGCCGCCCGCGCCGCTCGCTCAAAGCACGCTCCAACAGTTCGCGATCTTCAAAATCGACGGGGACGTGAATTTCGCGCGGCACGTAATCGGTCGAATAATATTGCGACAAGACTTCGCTCAAAAACTCCGCCGGGTCGAACTCGTCCGGCGACAAATCTTCCCAGAAGAATTCGCGGCGACCGACGATCTTGCCTTCGCGCATGGTGAACAACTGCAAGGCGAGCCGCTGCGCTTCGCGGTAATAGCCGAAGATGTCCACGTCGCGCTCCGGCGAAGTCGCCATCTTCTGCGTCTCGGAGACGGCGAGCACGGTCTTGCGCAAGTCTCGATACTTGGCGGCGAGTTCGTAGCGCATCTCCTCGGACGCGCGCTCCATGCGTCCCGCGTATTCGTCAGCGAGTTGGCGGTCTTTGCCTTCGAGGAAGAGGCGCACGTCGCGCACGGACTCGGCGTATTCGTCGGGCGTGCACAGGCCGCGCACGCAGGGGCCGAGGCAGCGTTTGATGTGATATTCGAGACAGGGGCGCGGGAGTTTGCCGTCAATCTCGATGTCGCAGGTGCGTAGTTGGAACGTGCGGTTGATGAGATCAATCGTGCGGCGCGCGAGCGAGGCCGGGAGAAAAGGGCCGAAGTAGAGCGCGCCGTCGCGCTGAACCTTGCGCGTGATCATGACGCGCGGGAACGCTTCGTTGATCGTCAGTTTAAGATGCGGGTATTGCTTGTCGTCCTTGAGCCGGATGTTGTATCGCGGCATGTGCTTCTTGATGAGGTTCGACTCAAGCACTAACGCTTCGACTTCCGTGTCGGTGACGATAAATTCGAGATCGGCGATGCGACGGACGAGTTCGCGCGTCTTGCGGTCGTGCCCGCGCCCGGATTGGAAATAGGAGCGGACGCGATTGCGCAAGTTCTTCGCCTTGCCGATGTAGATGATCTTGCCCGCCTCGTCCTTGTGTATATAGACGCCGGGCGAGAGGGGCAGATTTTTGAGTTTCTCTTCGAGAGTCACTGCCGGTGAACGCTGCCTCTAAAGATTTCGGGGGGTCGCGTTTAACTATAACTTAAACGGCAGGCAGACGCGAGAAGGCGCGCCCAAAACAGTTTATGCCGCGCTTGAAGTTAGCGCGGCTCAACGTGGCGAGAGAATGAAATGCGCCTTAAGTCTTCTCGGCGAAGAGGTCGAGGACGTAGGCCGTCTGGTTCGCGGTGAGGACGAAGAGGCGTTTGCCGTCCGCGCTGAAACGCGCGAGCGAGACGGGGCTGAGGAAATTGTAGGTGTTGCGCTTCTCCATCGTCCGCAGATCGTAGATCGTGAGTTGCCCGCGCTCGTTCTCGACGCTCAGCAAGCCCGTCGCACGGGCTACTGCCGCCCGCCCGCCGAAAGCCTTCCCGCGCTCCTCGCCCGTCTTCAACGAATAGACGAGCACACGATTCTCCGAATCCGAGATGACGATCCACTCGCCCACCGCAAACACGTTGCGGATGCGGAAAGAGCCTTTGCCGGTTTCGATCAAGAGACGGCTCAAGACTTCGCCGCGCCGCGCGCCCACCACTTGCAGGAAGTAGTCGCCCTCCTTCTCGCGCATTTGGGCGAGACGCGCCTTGAGCGCGGGGTCGGCTTGAATCTCCGCTTTGGCCGCGCCGGTCGAAACAGCCCAACCGAACACGAGCGTCTCGTCATCCGGGTTCGCCCACACGCGCGGGGCTTCCTTGCGAAACTCCTGCGACCAGAGCGGTGCGCCCGTGCGCGCGTCGCGCGCCGAAAGAATGTAGCCGGACGACTCTTTCTCCTTATCGCGCGGTTTCATCGTCAGCAAAAACGGCCCGTGCTGGCTCGCCCACAGCGAACTCTCTTCGGCAGTCTTCACGCCCTCGAACGTTTCCCCCGTCGAGAGCGCGAGCCGACCGACGTTGCGTTCGGTGTTGCCGTATTTCGGCAGGTCAACGTAGAGCGAACCGTCTTCCGCGAAGTGCGCGCCGCGAAAGCCGAAGATGTGAAACTTGCGCTCGCCTTTGCTCAAGTCCCACACCGCGCCGCGCGAACGTTCCGAAACGGCGAGCCACTTCATGTCGGACGAGACGGCGGAGGCGCGCAAATTGCCGAGCGGGTTGCGCGGCAGGACGACTTTCGTGACGAGCGAGTTGTCGCCCACGTTGTAGAGTCCGATCTCGCCGTTCAGCCGTTCGGCGGCGAACACTTTGTCGTACACGTCCATCGCCGCCTGATTGTTGGCGAGCACGATCTTCTTCGACGTGAGATCAAATAGCCCCGCGCGGTAGTTGTTGATCGGCCGGACGACGACGTAGTTGCCGCTTGCCACGTTGCTCAAATTTCCTTTGATCGGAAACTGTTCGAGCACCTGCCCGCCCGGAAAACTGACGAGCGCGGATTTGCGAAAATCTTCGCCGTTGACGGTCAGCAGTTTGTCGGGCGCGGCGAAAGCGAAGTCGCCCGCCAGCATCTTTTTGACGTTGCCCTTGAGCGACACGGGCGCGTTCGTCGTGAGATCAACCGCCGCGGCGACCACCTCGTCGCTGAGCGTGCCGAAGGCCGTGAAGACGAGGGCGCGTTGCGCCGCGACGAAATAGTGCGCGTCCGGCGAGAAGCCCATCTGGATGAAATTGAACTTGAAATCGTCGCTGTCTTCCAGATCGCTGAAGATGGCGAGCAGTTGCAGGCGGAAGAGGTCGAGGAAGTTCGGTTTGTAGAAAGACTTTTTCTGAAAGACCGGCTCGCCCGTCGCCACGTTGAAGAGCGTCAGTTGGAAGTCGCCTTCCAGACAGCCGAGGGCTTTGCCGTCCGGCGACAGTTCGACTTGCAGGCAACGGTCGCGCACGTACATCTCTTTAACGCTCTGCTGCTTTTGCTCGGCGACGTTCCATGATTCGACGCGCAGGCCGGAGGTGGCGAAAGAGACGGTCTGCGAGTCGGGCGCAAACTGCGCGGGCAGGGCTTCGGGCGCGTCTATGCGAAAGAGGATTTTGAAGGGTTCGCGCGTGAGCACGTTGATGCCCGAGTCGTCTTGCGCGAGCAAATATTTGCCGTCGGGACTGAACCGCAGATGCGTGACTTCGCTGCGCAGAGGCGGGTCGAGCACGGTCTTCGACAAGACGCCGTGCAAGGCTTCTTTGCCGCCGAGGCCGGAATAGTTGATCACCGCCGCCTGCCACTTCTGAAATTCTTCGGTGCTCACGGTGTTCTTCGCGGTGATGCATTCGGGGGGCAGCTTGCCGAGCAGCTTGAGCATTTCGCGCAGGCGCACCACTTCGGGGCGCGTCGTGCCGAACAGGTCGGAGAGGAAGCCGCCGCTCGTCCTGCCTTTCGTCTCCGCGAAGCGATCCCAGAAGGCGGAGAGCGCCTGCGGGTCGTAGCCCGCGGCGGCGAGCGCGTAGAGTCCGATCTGATCCGCGATGACCTGTTCCTTCTGTTCGTGGTTCTCGCCGCGATTGAAAGCCTTCGGCTTGCGCCGCGCGTTGTCAACCAACTCGTTGTACCGCGCGAAAATATCCTGACGGTCGGAGACGCTCGTGACGCCGAGCACTTCGCGCAAGAGTCGCGTCATGCCCGTGGCGGGCTGGCGCGTGACGGCGTGGCCGAGTTCGTGCGCGAGCACGCCTGCCAGTTCGTCCTCGTTGCGCGTGAGCGCGATCAATTTGCGCGAGACGTAGATGCGCCCGCCGGGGAGGGTGAAGGCGTTGGCTTCGGGGATGTCGAAGAGGAAGAAGCGAAACTGCAAACCCGTCTGCGGCATCTGCCGGACGATGCGGTCGCCGATGCGACGCAGGTGCGCGGTCGTCGCATCGTCTTCGATGACGCGGAAGTCGCGTTGCACCTGTTCGGCGATGGCGTCGCCCAGGTCCATCTCCTGCTGCGCGGTGAAGATGTTCGTGCCCGCCGTGGCGACGAGCGGCGCGGGCGGCTGGCAGCGCGCGGAGGGCGCAGCGGGCGGCGTCTCCTGCGCGCGCAGGAGTTGTGGGGCGGCGAAGAGGCTGCACACGAAGGCCAGCAGGCACACGCGAAGGACAGTTGCGAGGTTCATGATAAATTTTCCGTGTTGAAGATTCCGGCAGGTCAGGGCAGGCCGGAGATAGTTGAGACATGCGATCCTACCCCGCCGCTCTCACGTCGAGAGGCGACAACAGATCGAGAAGCGGCATATCTTAACCGAAACAGGCCGTCTCTGCCAAAAGCCCGCGCGCTTCCCGGTTTGCTTAAACTCCCTCCGCGCTGGCACTATGGCGAGCCGAACTTGAGAGAACGCGAAAGGCAGCATTTGTCCGTGCGCTTCCCCTTCACCCTACCCGCCGGGAGAGAATTCGACGCCGTCGGCTTCGGCTTGAACGCGGTTGACCATTTGATCGTCGTGCCCGCTTACCCGGCCTTCGACACGAAGACGCGCCTCACGACGCACGTGCAGGCGGCGGGCGGGCAGACCGCCTCCACGTTGGTCGCGCTCAAACGTCTCGGTTTGCAGACGGCTTACGCCGGACGCTTCGGGTCGGATGCCGAAGGCGACTTCGGGCTGGCGACGCTCGTGTCGGAAGGCGTCAACGTCGAGTTTGCGGAGCAGGTCGCGGGCGCGCGCAACCAGATCGCGTTCATCATCATTGACGCGGCGACGGGCGAGCGCACGATCCTGTGGGAGCGCGATGCGCGTCTGGCCTACGCGGCGGAGGATGCGCCCGCAGGCTTCGCCCCGCGCGGGCGCATGCTGCACCTCGACGCGCACGACCCTCCGGCCTGCGTGCGGCTCGCGCGGGAAGCGCGCGCGGCGGGCACCATCGTCTCCGCCGACATCGACAACATCTACGAAGGCTTGCCCGAACTCCTCCCGCTCATTGATGTGCTCATCACCTCGTCCGAGTTTCCACGCCGCCTGACCGGCATCGAGGACGAACGCGCCGCGCTCTCTGAACTGAAGACGCGTCTCCATCAAAACGCCGTCGTCGGCATGACGCTCGGCGCGCGCGGCGCGATTCTCTATCACGAAGGCTCGTTTCTCGAATCGTCGGCCTTCCCCGTCCCCGGCGGCTGCCGCGACACCACGGGCGCGGGCGACGCCTTCCACGGCGGCTTCCTCTACGCCATGCTGCAAGGCGAAACTATCGAAGCCGCTCTCCACATCGGATGCGCCGTCGCCGCGCTCAAATGCCGCGACCTCGGCGCACGCGCCGCCCTGCCGACCGCCGCCGAACTCAACCAGTTTTTAACGGCGGAGGGCGAAACCTCCTGAGGCGGCGCGAAGCGCAGGCTGTGGTGTGAGACACGGAGCAGACAGTCTTAAAAAGTCGCTGCTACGTCGCCGTCCTCCGAACACAGAATTCCAGATTCCACCTCCCAAAAGTCGCAGGTTGTTTTTAAGGTTGAACAAAGATGGTTCGGGTTAAGTGCGTTCGCGCACAGACAGGTGCGCCGATGGATGTATAGAGTCGCCTCCAAATTAGACTTTGAGGAGAGTCACTTCTCTGTTGATGCCGCAAGGGTGGAAAGTAGTGATCTTTAATCGTTTAATATTGAGGATTATTCATTACTTGACTACCAAAAACGTTTGACTTGGTATTAAGACGCGGATATTATCCCCGCTCATCAAGCTTGGCCGCCAGTCCGGCACGCCGTTTAGAAACTATATAGCCCGACTCTATATAGCCCTTGTGAGTATCCTCATCGGGTTTGCCCGCACCCGTCGCGTATGCTCGCCAAAACTCTCGCTAGGAGAATCCCCATAATGAATTTTAGAAAACTCTTGCCCTTCCTCGTCGGCTTGGCTCTACTCGCCGTGCTGATTCTCCCCCTATCAGTGGTTAATGCCGATAGCGCACTCATCAGGTTCGAGCCGACCGCCTATGCCCCCGGCTCAATTCATAATCAAGACGGTTGGAGCAGTTCGGGCAGCTTCGATCATGCAGTCGTCACTAACTCCGGCGCGCCCGCTGCGTTCGGCACACAGAGCCTCCGCATCTCGAATGCGGTGACGAGCGGCAGTTTCGCAGATCAGACATTCTCGAAATCTCTTGTCCACGCGGCGGGCGAGACGACGGCTGACGCTGGCACCACGTCGGGCGGCGTGCGCCAGAACTACTTTGAAGCGGAATGGCAATTCGCCTCGACCGTTCCCGGCGCGGAGCAGCCCGGTCTGTCCGTCGTCGCCAGCCCCGACCGCGGCGACGGCGCGCGCATGAGTTGGGTGCAGATGGCCGACACGCCGGGCGGCCTTGAGGTCAACTTCTTCGATTACCAGTCGGGCGAGGTCGAAGCGGGCTGCGTTGACGGCACGAACTTCATCCTCACCAATGTCGCCACGGGGCTGGCGAGAAACGTCCCGCACACGATCAAGATCACGATGGACTTCATCGAAGGCGCAGACAACGACGTGGTCAAGGTGTACGTTGACGGCGTGCTCAGACACACGGGTCAGAGTTGGGAAGATTATTACCGCGAGTGCGAAACCAACCCGACGCGCACGGTTGATTCCATCCTCTTCCGCACCGCCGGCGACGCCGCTCCCGCCACCGCCGGTCAGGGCTTCCTGATTGATAACCTGCTGCTCAACTCCGGCAACGACGCCGACGTTGACGGCGACGCCGACTCGACCCCGGTGCTCGTGACGAACGCGAACCTCAACGGCTGGTTCTTCTTCAACGAAGGCGCGAACGGCTCCGGCCAATTCGAGGTAGGCCCCGCGACGCCCCCGCTCGGCGGCGGCAGCGCAAACCTGATCGTCGATGCGACCGGCCGCCACAGCCTCGGCACGCAAGCCTACGCCGGCACGCGCCTCGATCAAATCACCGAGATGCGTTACAGCACTTTCAAGAACACCAACCCGGATCAGGCCGTTGACATCGGCATCCAGTTCGACATCGACTACGATTCGACCGACGCGCTGACAGCCTATCAAGGCCGTCTCGTCTTCGAGCCATATCAAGGCGGCACCAACCCGCAGCAGAACGTCTGGCAGACGTGGCATACGTTGGCCGGCAAGTGGTGGGCGTCGAGAACCGGCGCGCCAAACTCGGGCAGTTTTGGCAGTAACGGTCTCTGCCCGCAGAGCGCGCCCTGCACCTGGCCGCAAGTGCTTGCCAACTTCCCGAACGCGAGCATCCACGCGAACTACGGCATCCCCGGCGTTCTTCTCTTCCGCGCGGGCGGGCCGTGGGCTAACGGCTACGACGGCAACGTTGACGCTTTCACCATCGGCGTCGGCCAGTCTTTCACCACCTTCAACTTCGAGCCCGACACAGACCTCGACGGCATTCCCGACGGCGCGGACAACTGCCCGAACACGCCGAACCCCGGTCAGGAAGACGACGACCAAAACGGCATCGGCAACGCTTGCCAGTCGCCGACGGGCGGGCGCATTCGTCAGGTTGACGACAACCGCGTGCAGTGCCCGTTCGCCGCCCACACCACCGTCGCAGCGGCGGTCGCCGCCGCGAACCCCGGCGACCAGATAGATGTCTGCGCGGGGACTTACACGGAGACCGTCACCGTCAACAAGCTCCTCACGCTACGCGGCGCGCAGGCCGGTGTGGACGCGCGCACGCGCCCCACCCCAGACCCGTCGCCGTCGCCTTCGCCTTCGCCGACGCCCTCAACCGAGTCAATTCTCAATGGCCCCGGCGGTTCGCTCAACATCACGGCCTCGAACGTCACGGTTGACGGCTTCACGGTGCGGGAGGGGAGCACTTCGCCGCTCGCCACAGGCATCGCGCTGGCGGGCAATCGCTCCGGCCACCGGATTCTCAACAACATCATCCACGACAACACCTTCGGCCTCTACCTCAACAGCAACGGCGCGCAACAGTCCATCGTGCGCCAGAACTACTTTATCAACAACAACCGCGCAGGCGCGGCGAGCGGCAACGCCATCTATTCCGATCAGGGCGCGTCGAATATTCTGATCGATCAAAACCTCTTCACCGGACACCAATCGGCGGCGATGGTCTTCGCCGGGACGCAGTCGAACATCACCGTCTCGTCGAATCAACTCGTCAGCGACAACTCGATAGTCTTCTTCAATTCGAGCGGCATCGCCATCGCGGGCAACAACTCGACGGGTTCGCAGGGCAGCGTCATCTTCCTCGGCGGCGGCAACAACGGGATTTCGATCTCCTGCAACGACATCTCCGGCGGCGCGTCCAGCATCATCCGCATCGCCAACACCGGCTCCGGCACAAACACCAACGTCAACGCCAACTTCAACAACTTCACGACGACGCCCTTCGGCGTACGCATTGATGCGGGGCAATACGTCGGCACGCTCAACGCCGAGAACAACTACTGGGGCGCACCGAACGGCCCCAACGACGAGCAGGGGCGCAATCCCGGCGGCACGGGCGTCGTGATCCGCGATCCCAACTTCAACGTGGACTTCGTCCCATACCTGACCGCGCCCGTCCCCGACTCGGACGCCGACGGCACGCTCGACGGCTGCGACACGGACGACGATCAGGACGGCATCCCCGACGCCAGCGACAACTGCCCGGCCGTCGCCAACCCCGAACAGATCGACACGGACAACGACGCGCAGGGCAACGCCTGCGACCCCGACGACGACAACGACGGCGTGCTCGACGGCGCGGACAACTGCCGCTACGTTGCCAACCCGGATCAGGCCGACGGCGACAACGACGGGCGGGGCGATGTCTGCCCGCTGCCGCTCGGCGGGCAGGTGCTCATCACCGAGTTTCGTTTCCGTGGGCAAGGCCCGCCGGGATCGAACGACGGGCTGTTCGACGAGTTCGTCGAAATCTACAACAACACGAATTCGGCCATCGTGGTTGATACCGCCGACAACTCCGCCGGATGGTCAGTCCTCGCCGCAGACGGCGGCGAGCGCATCCTCATCCCGGCGGGCACGTTGTTCCCCGCGCGCAGACACTATCTCGCCGCGCACAACTTTTACACTCTGTCCTCCGTGGCCGCACCTGACAAGCTTTACACGACGGAGATTGAAGACGACACGGGCGTCGCCATCTTCCGCTCGTCCACGGCCTTTACGCCCGCCACGCGCCTCGACGCCGCAGGGTTTAGCACCGCCCCAGACCCGAACTACTACGAGGGGACGGGACTCGCGCCCGTCGGCACGGCGGACGGCGAGTACAGTTGGGTGCGTAAGCTCAACTCCGGTCTGCCGCAGGACACGAACGACAATGCCTCGGATTTTGTCTTCGTCTCCACGTCGGCGGGGATGTTCAACGGCGTGCAATCCGTGCTCGGCGCGCCCGGCCCCGAAAGCCTCGCCTCGCCCCTCCAACGCAACAGCACGCTCAAAACGTCGTCCATTGACACCTGTGCGGGCGCGGGCACTTGCCAGAATCGCGTGCGCGTCGGCACGCAAGTGACGAACGGAGCTTTCGGCACCTTGAAACTGCGCCGCAAGTTCTACAACACGACCAACGGACTCGTGACGGGCTTGCGCTTCCGCGTCGTGGATATGACGACGCTCAACAGTCCCGGCTATGCTCCCGGCAACGGGCAAGCCGACCTGCGCGTCGTGCCTTCGGACGCGGCCAACTTCACCGTCACGCTCAGCACCGGACAGGAAGTGCCGGTGTCCGGCACGCGGGCGGACGAGCCGCCCAATCAACCGCTCGGCGGCGGCGTGAATTCCGCAGTCGAGTTGATCGCGCCCGTGAACATCGCTCCGGGGGCTTCGGTCAACATCGAGTTCAATCTCGGCGTGATGCAAAACGGCGCGTTCCGCTTCCTCGTCAACGTCGAGGCTGCGGTCGGGCCGCCTGTTCAGAGCGAAGCCGCCGCCGGGTTGAAGAACCCGGCCACCTCGAAGCTGTCGCCCAAGGCGGGCGCAACTCCGACACGACAACCCCAACGCGGCAAGTTGAAGCGTTAAAACCCGGAGGCCGTGGCGCACAAGTTTAGAGCGTGCGCCGCGACACCTCTCAACCGAACGGGCGGCTCTCAGTCTTTTCGACTAAGAGCCGCCCGTCTTTTTTTCCTTCCGTCCGATTCCCGCTGGACTCGCAGAGCAGAAGCAGTCCGCTTACTCCTCGTACCCGCGCGGGTGTCGCTCCATCCAAGCCCACGCCGATTCGATGATGAGGCGCAAATCCTGAAACTGCGGCTCCCAGTTGAGTTCGCGTTTGATGCGCGCCGAACTCGCCACCAGCACCGCCGGGTCGCCCGCGCGCCGCGCGCCGACGCGCACTTTGATCTCGCGTCCCGTCACCTCGCGCGCCGCGTCAATCACTTCCCTGACCGTGTAGCCTTCGCCGCCGCAGCCCAGATTGTAAATCGCGCTGCGCTCTCCGAGTATGCCGAGCGCGAGGATGTGCGCGCGCGCCAGATCGACGACGTGGACGTAATCGCGGACGCACGTGCCGTCGCGCGTCGGGTAGTCTTCGCCGTAGATTTCGACCGCCTCGCGCGTGCCTGCCGCGACCTGTAAAACGATGGGGATGAGGTGCGTCTCCGGGTCGTGCATCTCGCCGCAATGCCCGGTTGCGCCCGCCGCGTTGAAGTAGCGCAGAGAGGCGTAGCGAATCGCGTGCGCGTGTTCATACCACCGGAGCGCGTGCTCGAAAGCGAGTTTCGTCTCGCCGTAAGTGTTGGTCGGGTTCGTCGGGTCTGTCTCTTCAACCGGCTGCTTCTCCGGTTCGCCGTAGGTGGCGGCGGTCGAAGAGAAGACGAGACGACGCACGCCCGACTCGTTCATCGCGTCGAGCAAAGCGAGTCCGGCGACGACGTTGTTGCGGTAATACTTCGCAGGGTTTGTGACCGACTCGCCGACGAGCGAATCCGCCGCCATGTGAATCACAGCCTCCGTGCGCTCCTCTGCGAAAGTCCGGCGCAGGCGTTCCGCGTCCAGCAAATCCGCCTCGACAAACCGCGCGCCCTCCACCAACGCCCCGCGATGCCCTTTATACAAACTGTCATACACGACGACCTCGTGGCCGTCGCGCACCAACTCTTCCACCACGACGCTGCCGATATAACCCGCCCCGCCCGTCACCAGAACACGCATGATTTAACTGTCGAACAGTCGCCCGCACACGAAAGCGAAACTGCTCTTCCCCTGCCGTTGAATTTTGCAAACTTCGCTTGATGATAACATGCGCGCTCTTTTCGCTTAACTTTCCCGGAAGGCTATAGACTGTGGAGGCCGAACGATGCGATAAGAGATGGCGGCGGGGCTGACAAATAACGCGTGACGCGTTCTAATTGTAGTCGTGCTGCTTGTTCCAATAAGGTTCTACTTGAAACGGGCGCATCTGTTTTTGTCGGGTTGAAGTTTATGAAAACGTCCAATTACATTGCATTCTTGCGCGGCATAAACATCGGTGGGCATCAGGTAAAGATGGAGCGGTTGCGGGACTTGTTTCGAGGGTTGGGCTTTACCGGCGTTCGCAGCTACATTCAGACCGGCAATGTCTTTTTCGAGACCACTGAAAATGACCGCGCCCGTCTCGCACACAAAATCGAGCAACACCTCTACGCAGCTTTAGGCTATGAAGTGCCCACCTTTCTGCGGACGATTGGGGAGGTTGAACACGCAGTACAACTCGATCCGTTCAAAGGCGTCGAGGCTACGCCCGAGACGCGATTTCTTATTACTTTTATACCGCAACCGTTACCCGATGATTTTAAGTTACCGTTTTCCTCGCCCAAAGGCGACTTTGAAATATTGCACTCGACATCCGGCGAAGTGTTCATCTTGATGCGCCTGATCAATGGCCGACCGGGCAACCCGGCGGCATATATCGAAAAAACCTGCAAAGTGAAAACGACGACGCGGTTCTTTGGAACAACTATCAAGATTTTGCAGGCTGCAAAAAGTGTTTGAGTAATTCCGCTCAGCCGCCGCACAACAACTCGCCGGGATGCGAAATGTGCGCGGCGCAAATTTAGTGATATAACAATCGCCGCTCGAACATTTTCACCCGCACACACCACACGTCGCCATGAAATCGCTTCGCGCCGCGCTCGCACTCTCCCTCGTCGCCCTCGTACTCCTCGCCGCCGACCCTTCGCGCGCCTTTGTCGCCGGAACGTCGCCGCTGCTGTCGCAGAAGCGTCGCGTCAGTCTGGTGCTCACGAACGGCAAAATTTTCACCGCCGACGCGCGCGGCACGATGGCCGAGGCCGTCGCCGTCGAAGGCGAACGCATCGTCGCCGTGGGCACGAGCGCGCAAGTGGGGCGCGACTACACAGCCGCGCGCACGATTGATCTGCGTGGCCGACTCGTCACGCCCGGTTTCAACGACGCGCACATACATTTCATCGGCGGCGGGCGTTCGCTGTTGCTCGTCGAACTCGTCGGCGCGCGCACGCTTGAGGAAGCGAAGGGGCGCGTCGCGGCGAAGGTCAAAGAGTTGCCGCAGGGCGCGTGGGTTCTCGGTCGCGGATGGGATCATACTCTGTGGGGCGGCCAGTGGCCGACGCGAAGCGACCTCGATGCGGTCGCGCCGAACAACCCCGTCTTCTTGCAGCGCGTGGACGGCCACGTGAGTTGGGCGAATTCGCTCGCGCTCAAACAGGCGGGCGTGACGCGCGAGACGACCGCGCCCGCAGGCGGCGAGATTCTGCACGACGCGCAGGGCGAACCGACGGGAATTTTGAAAGAGACGGCGGCAGGGCTGGTCGCGCGAGTTGTGCCGCAGCCTTCGCGCGCCGAACGCATGCAGGCCGCCGAACGCGCGCTCGCGGAGGCGCGGCGATACGGCATCACTTCGATTCAGGACAACTCCGGCTACGAGTCAATCGAACTCTACCGCGAACTCCTGCAAGCGGGAAAACTGACCGTCCGCGTCGCCGAGTGGCAGAACTTCGAGGACACGATAGAGAAGTTGAAACAGCAGCGCGCGGAGTTCGCGTCGTTCAAAATTGATCCGCTCCGCATACGCCTGAGCGCGCTCAAAGGCTACGTCGACGGCACATTGGGGTCGCGCACGGCCGCCATGCTCGCGCCCTTCGCAGACGACCCGCACAACAGCGGCATCCCGCGCCGCCCGCCCGAAGTACTCACGCGCATGATCGTCGAACGCGACGCCGCCGGATTCCAGATCGCCCTTCACGCCATCGGCGACCGCGCCAATCGCATGGCGCTCGACGGCTTTGAAGCCGCCTCCAAGGCCAACGGGTCTCCAATCGGGCTGGGCGAGAGAATAAAGGTGGGGCAGGTGGGCGTGACCGGCGGAACTGTTGCGGGAGCGAAGGCCGCGCCCGCTAAAGAAGTGCGCCCTTCCGACTTTCCGGTCAACCCCGATTTGAAGGTTGGCTTCACCATTCGTCACCGCATCGAGCATTCGCAGGTCGTCGCGCCGGCAGACTTCGCGCGCTTCCGCGACCTCGGCGTCATCGCTTCGATGCAGCCGTCGCACGCCATCTCGGACAAGCGTTGGGCGCAGGACAGGCTCGGCGAGTATCGCGTGCAGGGCGCATATGCGTGGCACAAGATGCGTGCGCACGGCGTCCACACGCCCTTCGGCACTGACTGGCCGGTCGAACCCGTCAACCCATATCTCGGCCTCTACGCCGCCGTCACGCGCCAGAGCACCGAAGGCGACCCCGCCGGGGGCTGGTGGCCGCAGGAACGCCTCTCCATCGCCGAAGCCATCCGCTGCTACACCGCCGAATCCGCCTACGCCTCTTTTGAAGAAAATGAGAAAGGGCAGATCGCGCCGGGCATGCTCGCAGACTTCGTCGTCCACACGCGCGACCTTCTGACCATCAAGCCCGAAGAGATTTTGCAGACCGAAGCCGCCATCACGATCCTCGGCGGGCGCGTCGTTTATGAGAAATAGAAGTTTAAGACTCACCGCAGAGACGCAGAGCAAAACTGCAGAGGAAGCGCGGAGGAAAGCCTTCAACTCTCTGCGTTAACTCGGCGCGATCTCTGCGTCTCTGCGGTGAATGCTTTCTTCGCGGGGCAACGAACACTAATTTATGACTTCAAATCTTCAACCCAACCGGCGGCTTCGTGCCCTCGCTTTCACGCTCCTCGTCGCTCTCGGTTTCGCGGCTCTTGAAGTTCGGGCGGCGTGGCGCGCGGCGGGCGATGTCGTCGCCGTCGCGCGGGAGACGGACGGCGTCGTGCTCACGCTGTCGAGCGGGGCGCGTGCGCGTGTGACGTTTTTCGACCTCGACGTGGTGCGCGTGCGGCTCGCGCCGCGCGGAGTCTTCGAGCGCGATTATTCGTATGCCACGTGGTCGCGGGATCGAAAGACGGTGGCGGCGGTCATCACGGAGACGCGCGATGCGATTGAGATCAAGACGCGCGTGGATGGGCCGAAGCTCGTCATTCGCCGACGCCCGTTCGCGTTGACGGTGTTGGACGAGCGCGGGCAAGTCGTCGTGGAAGACGACGCGGCGCGTGCTGTCTCGTTTGATCTTGAGAATGGCGCGATTGAGGCGTCGAAGCGTCGCGACGCGTTGGAGTTCTATTACGGCTTCGGCGAGAAGGCGATGCCTACGTCGCGGCAGGGTCAGTCAATCGTCAACTGGAACACGGACACCTACGGTTATCCGCCCGGCCTCGATCCGATCTACCAGTCGATCCCCTTCTTCATCGCGCTGCGGCAGGGTCGCGCCTACGGTCTGTTTTTCGACAACACCTCCCGCACGCACTTCGACATGGGACACGCCGCGCCCGAACGCTACACCTTCGGCGCGCCGGGCGGCGAGTTGAACTATTACGTCTTCACGGGCGGGCGCGAGCGCACGCCGCAGAAAGTTTTGGCCGACTACACGGAACTGACGGGGCGCATGCCGCTGCCGCCGCTCTGGTCGCTCGGCTATCAACAGTCGCGCTGGTCTTACTTTCCAGAAGCGCGCGTGCGCGAGATCGCGCGCGGCTTTCGCGAGCGCAAAATTCCTGCCGACGTGCTCTATCTCGACATTGATTACATGGACGGCTACCGCGTCTTCACTTGGGACAAGACGCGTTTTCCAGACCCGCCGAAGATGCTCTCGGACTTACGCCGCGACGGCTTTCGCACCGTCCTCATCATCGACCCGGGCGTCAAGGTTGACGAAAACTATTTCGCCTATCAAGCGGGGCGCGCCGGGAATTTCTTTCACCGGACGAAGGACGGCGCGGAGTTTCACGCGAACGTGTGGCCGGGCGTCTGCGCGTTTCCCGATTTCACGGACGCCAAGGCGCGCGCGTGGTTCGGCTCGCTCTACGCGAAGCACTTGGACGAAGGCGTGAGCGGCTTCTGGAACGACATGAACGAACCCGCCACCTTCCCGCCCGACACGCGCCCCGCACAGCCGAACGTCATGCACGACCCGGCCAAGACCTTCCCCGTAGACGTGCGACACGCGGGCGACGGGCAGCCGGGCGACCACGCGCGCTATCACAACGTCTACGGCATGCAGATGGCGCGCGCCACTTTCGAGGGCGTGCAGAAACTTCGTCCCGACGCGCGCCCGTTCGTCTTAACGCGCGCGGGCTTCGCGGGCGTGCAACGCTTCTCCGCCGTCTGGACGGGCGACAACGTGCCGAGTTGGGAACACCTCCAACTCTCCATCGCGATGCTCACGAACATGAGCGTCTCCGGCGTGCCGTTCGTCGGCGCGGACGTGGGCGGCTTCAACGGCAACGCTTCCGCCGAACTCTACACGCGCTGGCTGCAAGCCGCCGCGCTCACGCCCTTCTACCGCTCGCACATCTCCGCGCGCTTGCAGGACAGAGAGCCTTGGTCGTTCGGCGAAGCTCACGAAAAGATCAACCGCGCCTCAATCGAGTTGCGCTATCAACTCCTGCCCTACATCTACACGCTCTTTCGCGAACACGAGCGCACCGGCATGCCCGTCATGCGCCCGCTCTGGTTCAACTATCCGGCGGACTACAACACCTACGCGCCGTCGCTCCCGACCGAGCAATTTCTGTTAGGCGACGACCTGCTCGTCGCGCCCGTTTTGACGCAGGGCGCAACGTCGCGTCCGGTCTATTTTCCCAAAGGCGACGCGTGGGTTGACTGGTGGACGGGCGCGCGCTACGAAGGCGGCACCACCGCCGAGATTGACGCGCCGCTCGCGCGCCTGCCCCTCTTCGCACGCGCGGGCGCAATCATCCCGATGCAAGCCGTCGTCCAGCACACGGGCGAGATGTCGCGCGCCCCGCTCTCCGTCAAAATCATTTCCGGCGCAGACGGCGAGGGGCGCATCCATCAAGACACGGGCGACGGCTACGGCTACCGTCTGAGCGCGTGGCGCGCAACGACCGTCACACGAAGCGGCAACACGATTCGCTTCCGACACGTCGGCGACTTCGACGGGGCGCGCGCCGTCACTTCCATCGAAGTGCTCGGCCTCGAAGCCAAGCCGCGCGAGATTCGCGTTGACGGGCGCGACGCCAAAAACGTCTCTTTCGAGCGCGACGAGCGACGCCTGCGCTTCTCGCTGCCGGAGGGAAACGTGAGCGAGATCGTGATCGTTCCATGAGGGTTTAATGTTTTGAACGATACTCACCGCAGAGGCGCAGAGCGGAACGCAGAGAACCACAGAGAAGACTGTTCAACTCTCTGCGGCTTCTCTGCGTGAACTCTGCGCCTCTGCGGTGAATCCGACTTGACACACACTCAACCAACACAAGACGAGGCACAACTATGAACCAGCCCAATCGTCGCCGCTTCCTTTCATCCGCAGGCCGTGGCCTCGGACTCGCCGCGCTCACGTCTTCCACCGTCGGCGCGCTGCTTCGTGACGTGACGGCAGCCTCGGCGCGCGTCGCGCATCTCACGCCGGAAGATGCCGCGCGCGATGAGGACTTCTGGTTCGACATCCAACAGTCGTTCTCCGTTACGCGAGGGCTAGTGAATCTCAACAACGGCGGCGTCTCGCCCTCGCCACGCATCGTCACCGAAGCCCTCACGCGTTACATCTGGCAGCAGGAGGACGCCACCGCCTACACGATGTGGCAAATCCTCGAACCGCAATCCGAAACCATCCGCACCGGACTCGCGGAGATGTTCGGCTGCGACCGCGAAGAGATCGCCATCACGCGCAACGCCTCCGAATCGCTCGAAGTCCTGCTGCTCGGCATGGATTTCAAACGCGGCGACGAGATTCTCACCACCACGCAAGACTACCCGCGCATGCTCTCCACGCTCCGCCAGCGCGAACTGCGCGAGGGTCTGGTCTTGAAGCTCATCAAAATCCCCACACCGCCGAAAAGCCTCGACGAGATCACCGCGACTTACGAGCGCGCCATCACGCCGCGCACGCGCGTCATACTCATCTCGCACCAGATCAATTTGACGGGACAGATCACGCCCGTCCGCGCCGTCTGCGAGTTGGCGCGCAGGCGCGGCATCGAGACGATTGTTGACGGCGCGCACTCCTTCGCCCAGTTCGATTTCAAACGCGACGATCTGGCTTGCGACTACTTCGGCACGTCGCTCCACAAATGGCTCTACGCGCCGAAGGGTGCGGGGATGCTCTACGTCAAGCGCGACCGAATCGAGCGCATCTGGCCTCTGATGGCGGCGGAGAAACCGAAGTCTGCGGACATACGCAAGTTTGAAGAGATCGGCACGCACCCGGCAGCCAACCGGCTCGCCATCGGCGAAGCCATCCTCTTCCACAACGGCATCGGCGCGGCGCGCAAAGAGGCTCGCCTGCGCTACCTCTCGCGCTACTGGATGAACGCGCTCAAAGACGTGCCGCGCATTCGCTTCAACACTTCTTTCGACCCGCGCCAGTCGTGCGCCATCGCCAACGTCTCGGTCGAGGGCATCGAGCCGACCGCCATCGGCAGTTATTTGATGGCGACGCACAAAATCTTCACCACGCCCATCGTCCACGAAGAGTTCAAAGGCATCCGCATCACGCCCAACGTCTATACGACGCTCAAAGAACTCGACCGCTTCATCGAACTGATGGCGACCATCGCGCGCAAAGGTTTGCCGACTGCGTAAGGCATCCCCGGCAAGAAACGTTTATGAGCCAAACGACGGCGGACGTAGTTGTCATCGGCGGCGGCATCGTCGGCGCGAGCGTGGCGTTTCATCTGGCGGAGCGCGGCTGCACGGATGTCGTCGTCGTCGAGCGCGAAGCCGAACAGGGCTTGGGTTCGACGGGCAAGGCGACGGGCGGCGTGCGCGCGCAGTTTGCGACCGCGATCAACATCCAGATGTCGCGCTACTCGATTGATTTCTTCACGCGCTTCGAGGAAGCGACCGGGCACGCCTGCGGCTACGAGCCAGCCGGTTATCTTTTCGTCGCGACGAGCGCGGCGCAGTTCGATTACTTGAAACAGACGCGAGAGAAACAGTCGGCGGAAGGCTTAACGAACGTCGAACTCGTCGGCGCGGACGACATCGCGCGGCGCGTGCCGGGTTTGCGCGCGGACGATGTCGTGGGCGGTTCGTTTTGCGGGACGGACGGATTCATCGCGCCGCTCAAAGTGCTCGGCGGGTTTACGTCGCGCGCCGTCGAGCGTGGCGTGCGCGTGTGGACGCAGGCGGAGGTGACGGGGATTGAAGTTGAAGGCGGGCGTGTTGCGCATGTCGAGACGACGCGGGGGCGCATCTCGACGCGCGTGGTGGTCAACGCGTCGGGCGCGTGGGCGGCGGAGACGGCGCGCTTGGCGGGCGTGGAGATTCCGGTCGTGCCGTTGCGTCGGCAGTTGGTGAGCGTCGCGCCCGTCGCGCCCGTGCCGGAAGGTTTGCCGATGGTGATTGACATGTCGAACGGGTTTCACTTCCGACCGGAAGCGCGCGAGCTAGAGTCGCCGGGCGTGTTGCTGGCGTGGCCGGACGAGGCGGAGACGCCGGGTTTCAAGACGGACTTCGACGCGGCGTTCACCGAAAAAGTTTTGCGTCGCGCACGCGAGCGCGTGCCGAACCTTGTGGCGGGGGCGACGCTGAATGCGAGTCGCTGCCGCGCCGGGCTGTACGAGTTGACGCCGGATCATCATGCGATCATCGGCGAAGCGCCGGGCGTGGGCGGCCTGTTCCTCGCCAACGGTTTTAGCGGGCACGGCGTGATGCATTCGCCCGCGACGGGTCGCCTGCTTGCCGAGTTGATTTTGGACGGGCGCGCGGAGTTGATGGACGTGAGCGCGCTCGGCGCGGACAGATTCGCGGCGGGGCGACTGATCGAGGAGACTTCCGTGTTGTAAAAAACTTTGCGCGCGTGGCCGCTAGCGGGAACGATTCACCACGAAGGCACAAAGACACGAAGAAAACTTTAAAGGTTTAACTTCGTGTCTTTGTGCCTTCGTGGTGAAAAAATTTTGCTGCGCTCTTAATCAAGCGTCACGACTTCGCCGTCAACGACGCGTGCGAGGTATTTGCCGCTGCGCATGACCCAGGCGATGCGTCGTCCGGCCCGTGCGAGTTCCGCCCACTCGCTCTTTTTCTTCGGGTTCTGTTCGATGAGCACGACGCCGCGCGCAAGCTGCACGTAGCGCAAACCGGAGCGCGCGAACTTTTGCACGCCGCGACCGCCCCTGAAAAGTTTCTCGAAAGCGACGAGGATTTGTCCCGGCGTCAACTCTCCGGCGTCGTCTTCTGTCTGGCTGCCGTGGTGTTGCGCGTCGCCCGTCATGAATTTTAGAGCGCGTTGTCGGTCGCCGCTTTGGTTTGGCTGAGGAGGCGTTCGACGAGTTCGAGCAGGTCGCGGGAGCGGTAAGGTTTGGAGAGGTAGGCGTCGAAGCCCGCGTCGAGGGCGCGCTGGCGGTCTTGCTCGGCGGCGAGAGCCGTGACGGCGATGCAGGCTACGTGGCGCGTGCGTTCGTCTGCGCGCAGTTCGCGGAGCGTCGCCCAACCGTCGAGCACGGGCATCGAGAGGTCTATGAGCGCGATGTCGGGCAGTTCGGCGCGCGCGGCGGCGATGCACTCGCGCCCGTCGCTCGTCTCACGCACGCTGTAGCCCGCGCTCTCCAACATCAGACGCAGGAGTTCGCGGTTGTCGTCGTAGTCGTCGGCGATCAGGATGCGAGCTTGAGGCATGTCGTTTCGGCTCGGGTGCGCCCTTCGCGTTGCGCCAACCCCTTTACGGTTCGATTGATTTACTTCTGCACAGTGGAT
>DASYMM010000419.1:0-3833 GCA_036009085.1 Pyrinomonadaceae bacterium
CGATGAAGTAGGAACGATGAACGCGGAATGAAGACAGTTGTTCTTCATTCCGCGTTCATCGTTCCTACTTCATCGTTCTGTTTTATGGTTTGTCCGGCTCGTCGGTGCCCTTCTTGCCTTTCTTTTTGTTTTCCACTTCGCGCGGTCGCGTGGCGGCGGGCGGCGGGTCGTCGTCGCCTCGGTTGGGCACGACGGGTTCGGCGCGTTTCGGCGCAGGATCGTCCGCGTTGCCGTCCGACGCGCCGGAGGCTCCGGCGGGCGGCGGCAGGGTGATCTGTTCGAGGTTGGGTTCACTGAAGGCGGCGGGGAGCGTCGTGCGTTCGTCGCCGCTCTTGAGACGCGCCTGTGCGAATTCGGCGGAGCGTTGTTCGCTCATCTCGCGTT
Organism: Pyrinomonadaceae bacterium; assembly: GCA_036009085.1. Classification (GTDB taxonomy): domain Bacteria; phylum Acidobacteriota; class Blastocatellia; order Pyrinomonadales; family Pyrinomonadaceae; genus JAIVJZ01. The sequence continues at coordinate 385 of DASYMM010000419.1, forward strand.
GTCGCTGCTGGTAAAGCTCCTTGATGTCTTCGGGCATCTTGGGCGCTTTCTCGAAGTTCTCTTTCTCTTTGCCCTTCAAAAAGTCCTTCATGAAGTTGAGCCAGATGGGGAGCGCGCCGTGGCCGCCGGTCATGTCGCTGCCGAGGTTCTTCTTGCGATCCGGGTAGCCCATCCACACGCCCGTCACGTAAGTCGGCGTGTAGCCGATGAACCAGACATCCGTGTGATCGTTGACCGTGCCGGTCTTGCCCGCGACGGGGACGCCAACCGCGCTGGCAGCCGTCGCCGTGCCGCCCTGCACCACGCCGCGCATCAACTCGACCATCGTTAAAGCGACGTATTCGCTCGTCACTTTGTAGGTGGTCTTCTCCCATTCTTCGAGGACGACGCCGTCGCGGTCGAGCACGCGGCGGATCAAGTGGTCTTCGACGCGCACGCCCTTGTTGGGGAAGGACGAGTAGGCCGAAACCATCTGGTCGAGCGGCACTTCGGTTGCGCCGAGCGCGGACGGCAGATATGGAGCCATCGGCGCGGTGATGCCGAAGCGACGCACCATCTGCGCGCCCGTCTGGATGCCCACCATGTCGAGCAAATGCACGGCCTGTATGTTGAGCGACTTGGCGAGCGCAACCTTCAAAGGCGCGTCGCCGCCGCCGAGCGAGCCGTCGTAGTTATGCGGCTGCCACGTGCCGCGTTTGATGGGCGCGCCGGAGACGGTCGAGTCGGGCGTCAAGCCCCACTCGACGGCGGCGGTATAGATGAACGGTTTGAAGCACGAGCCGGTCTGCCGGTAGGCTTGCGTCGCGTTGTTAAACTTGTTGGTGTAGAAATCGTAGCCGCCGATCATGGCGACGACTTCGCCGTCCTTCGCGTTGACGGTGTAGAGCGCGCCCTGTATGTCGGGGATTTGCGTCAGTTCGACTTCGAGGCGGCGTTCGTCCTTGTCAACTTCTCTGATCTTGAACTCGGCCACGTCGCCCACCGTGAACTCGCTTTTGGGTTGACGACCCGACCAGCCCATGTCCTTCGCCGTCACGGTCGCCGTGTAGCTGCCGAAGCGCACGGTCGCCTCGTTGCGAGCTTGATCGGTGGACATGACGAGGCCGCGCGCGTAAGTGTCCGGCGCATAGTTGCTGCCGTACCATTCGGGCAGCACGTATGAAGCGAGTTGCTGCGGCGTGGGCTTCGACGCGCCGTTGTTGCTCTCCGTCGTGATGTTGGTGTAGGCCGAACGCCAGCCGCGATGGCCTCGATCATAGACGCGCAAACCCTGTCGCACGGCCTCGTAAGCTTTCTTCTGCGCGGCGACGTTGATCGTGGAATAGACGGAGAGGCCGCCGAGGGCGACGCGCGTGGTGTACTTCTCTTCGATGTGCTGCCTGATCTCTTCCACGGGATATTCAAACCACGCGTGCGAGGCCGAAGGCGGCGGGTAGTAAGCCGTGTCGGCGATCTTGATCGGCTTCGACTTGGCGGCGTCCGCTTCCGCTTGCGCGACGAAACCGTTGCGCGCCATGAGTTCGAGCACGAGGTCGCGTCGTTCTCTGGCCGCTTTGGGATTGACGGTCGGAGAGTATTGCGCGGTCGAGCGCGGGATGCCCGCGAGGAGCGCGGCTTCGTCGAGCGTCAAATCCTTGGCGTGCTTGTTGAAGTAGGTCTGCGCGGCGGCCTCGAAGCCGTAAGCGCGCGCGCCTAAGAATACGTGGTTGACGTACATCTCCATGATCTGGTTCTTCGTGTAGTAACGCTCGATCTGGAGTGCGATCATCCATTCGTTGATCTTGCGCGTGTAGGTCTGCTCACGCGACAGGAAGAGGTTTTTGGCGAGTTGCTGCGTCAGGGTCGAGCCGCCTTCGCGCCGGTCGTCTTTCAGGTTCTTCCACGCCGCGCCGATGATGCGTATCGGGTCAATGCCGACGTGGTCGTAAAAGCGCGCGTCTTCGACGGCGAGGATCGCGTTCTTCAAGACGGGCGGAATCTCTTCAACCTTGAGCGGGATGCGCCGCTCCAACGCAAACTCGCCGATAACCGTCTCGCCGTCGTCCGCATAAACGCGCGTCACTTGGCTCGGCCTGTAGGTCGCCAGCGAAGCGACCTCGCCCGCGGCCTTCGAGTAGTTCAACTCGTAGGCGACGACGATGCCGGTCAGGCCACCGGCGGCGATTGCCAGCAGGAGAACAGCGGGCAGCCAGAAACGGCGCAGGTAGCCACGGCGATTCGACGCCGGAGGCAGTTTTGCGCGCACGCGTTTTGACGGAACAGGGGCGACACTCGAATTTTTAGCGGACATGAAAGATGATCCTCGTTGCCGGACGACACGCCGGAAGTTAGCCCGATAGCACGTGCCGAAAACAATCAAGTCAAAAGTCAGGAGAGACCGACCAGCCGCAATTATAACGCAACCTTTGCCTCCGCGCGAACGTCTAAATGCAGTGACAAGTGACGAGTGACAGGTGGCAAGTTAAAACAGAAATCTTGTCTTTAGCTTGTCACCTGTCACTCGCCGCTTGTCACTGTGTTACAATAGGCACGTTTGGGGGCGAAAGGCTTTCGACAGGGGTTTTGGTCACCGAGCGGATGCATGCCGGGCTTACTCTTTGCAGCTCGTTAACAAGCACTGAGAAAAAACAATTGCCAATAACAATGAGTTGGCTCTTGCTGCCTAATTAAAGTTAGCCAGTAAGCGTCTCGCCGCAAGTTGCTCAAGCGCGCGGAGCGAGATGTCACTTAGTTGAGCTGGCCTGCTCTCTGTGCTCAGGGAAAGCGGGCGAGATAAAACTGGGCTAGCCGCAGGCGGGGTCTTCGTCGCTTCACTGACCCGCCCGCAGCGAACGCGCCGGAGCGAGACCGGCAACAGAGAAGCGTCTAAGCATGTAGATTCCGACGGTGTCGGCCTTTGGACCCGAGTTCGATTCTCGGCGCCTCCACTTCACCAAGTTTTACCGCACGACGAAAGCGGCCAGCCGGTTAGAATGGTGTGATACCATTTCCCGCGCTGGCCGTTTTCATGTTGACTAATGAATCCTAATTTACCAATCGGAATATTCGATAGCGGCGTGGGGGGGTTGACGGTTTATCGCGCGTTGCACGAGGGGTTGCCGAAGGAGCGTTTCGTTTATCTGGGCGACACGGCGCGTGTGCCTTACGGGACGAAGTCTCTGGCGACCGTCGAGCGTTACGCGGTGGAGAACGCGCGTTTTCTCGAAGCGCGCGGGATCAAGTTGCTGGTCGTGGCGTGCAACACGGCGTCTGCGCTGGCGTTGCCCGCGATTCGTGCGAGCGTGGGCGTGCCGGTCGTCGGCGTGATCGAGCCGGGCGCGAGGGCGGCGGTGGAGGCATCGAAGGGCGGACGCATCGGCGTGATCGCGACGGAGGCCACCGTGTGCAGCGGCGCTTACAGTCGCGCCATCCGAGAACTCGCGCCGGAGGCGGAAGTGTCGGAGCGCGCG
>DASYMM010000420.1:0-9355 GCA_036009085.1 Pyrinomonadaceae bacterium
GACATGGACGACTGGGAGCGCAAGGACGCCTACGCCGCAGACATCACCTACGGCACGAACAACGAGTTCGGCTTCGACTACCTGCGCGACAACATGAAGTTCGACCTCGCCACCTGCGTCCAACCCGGCCACTACTACGCCATCGTCGACGAAGTTGACTCGATCCTGATCGACGAAGCGCGCACGCCCTTAATCATCTCCGGCGCGTCGGATGAGGCGACCGACAAGTATTACAAGGCCGACGCGATCATCCCGCACCTCAAAAAAGGTGAGGAGACGACCGACGACAGTTCGGGCAAGAAGAAGATCACGGGCGATTATCTCGTTGACGAAAAGCAGCACTCGGCGGTCTTAACGGAAGAAGGCGTGGACAAGGCCGAACGCCTCTTAGGCGTCGGCAACCTCTACGATCCTTCAAACATGGAGATGCTCCACTGCGTCGAACAGGCTCTCAAAGCGCACACGCTCTACCGACTCGATCATCACTACCTCGTCAAAGACGGCGAAGTGATCATCGTTGACGAGTTCACGGGGCGCACGATGCCGGGTCGTCGCTGGTCGGACGGTCTGCATCAGGCGGTCGAGGCGAAAGAGGGCGTCAAGATCGAGCGCGAGAACCAGACGCTCGCCACGATCACGCTGCAAAACTATTTCCGCCTCTACGAAAAACTCTCCGGCATGACCGGCACGGCGGAGACGGAAGCCGCAGAGTTTGACGGCACGTATAAGCTCGAAGTCGCCGTCGTCCCCACGCACCGCCCGATGGTGCGCACGGATCATTCCGATTTGATCTACCGCACGCTCCCGGAGAAGTGGGACGCCGTGGCCGAAGAGATCAAGGGCTTATATGAAAAGGGACAACCGGCTCTCGTCGGCACGGTCTCGGTCGAAAACTCGGAAGTCCTCTCACGAAAACTCCAAAAGGCAGACGTGCCGCATAACGTCCTGAACGCGAAGTATCACGAGCGCGAAGCGGAGATCGTGGCGCAGGCCGGACGCAAGGGCATGGTCACGATTGCGACGAACATGGCGGGGCGCGGCACGGACATCCTGCTCGGCGGCAACCCCGAATTCATGGCGCGCGAGTTTTTGAAGCACGACGAAGTTGACCCCGACGAAGCGACGCCGGAGCAGTTTGAAGCGGCTCTCGCGCAGGCCAAAGAGATCGTCGAAGCCGAGCACAAGGAAGTGGTCGCGCTTGGCGGTCTGCACATCATCGGCACGGAGCGGCACGAAGCGCGGCGCATTGACAACCAGTTGCGCGGTCGCGCCGGACGACAGGGCGACCCCGGTTCGTCGCGCTTCTTCCTCTCGCTCGAAGACGATCTGATGCGTATCTTTGCGGGCGACAAAGTCAAAGCTCTGATGCAGCGTCTGGGGATGGAGAAGGGCGTGGCGATTGAATCGGGGATGGTGTCGAAACGAATCGAGGCGGCGCAAAAGTCTGTGGAAGCGCGCAACTTCGAGTCGCGCAAACACCTCCTGCAATACGACGACGTGATGAACAAGCAGCGCGAGACGATCTACGGCTTGCGTCGCCAGTTGATGGAAGAACCGGATCAGCGCGAGTATCTCTTGGGCGACACGGGCGTCGCGCACGATCTGCTGCTCGACATGTCGCAGCAGTACATCCCGCCGACCGTCGCGCCCGACGATTGGGACTTGGAGAACTATCGCATCCAACTTCTCACCGTCTTCGACTTCAACGCCGAAGCCGAGGGAATTGACTTCGAGTATTCCACGTCCGAAAAGATTCAAGGAGTAATCTGGGAGAAACTCAAAGCCCACTACGCGGCGAAAGAAGAGCAGATCGGCAGCGAAGCGATGCGCACCTACGAGCGCATCATCATGCTCAACATCATTGACGCGCAGTGGAAAGACCACTTGCTCTCGCTCGACCATTTGAAACAGGGCATCGGCCTCGTCGGCTACGGGCAGAAAGACCCGCTCGTCGAATACAAGAAACAGAGTTTCGATCTCTTTCAGGCGATGCTCGACCGCATTGACACGAACACGATTCGCTCGCTCTTCAACTTGCAGGTCGTCGCCGAACAGGCGCCCGAACAGTTGCAGCAGCAACGCAGACGCCGCACCACGCCGTCTTCTCTGACCTTCACGGGGCCGAACCAGACGGCGGCGGCAGCCGGGACGGAAGACGGCAAGATCAGAACCGTTACGCGCGACGCACCGAAAGTCGGGCGCAACGATCCTTGCCCCTGCGGTTCGGGCAAGAAGTACAAGAAGTGCTGCGGCGCGTAAAAACGGGGCGCGTTCTTTCAAGAGGTGTGAGAGATGTTTCTTCCTCGCGGGTCTTCGATGTCAACTCTCCTGAAAACCGTGTGCGTGTGCGCGTGCCTGTTCGCAGCAGCAGGCACGCGCATCGTCGCGCAGGAGGAGGCGCGGGCGGCGGAAGCGGCCAACGATTCGGATGATCTCAAACGCGGGATCGCTCTGTATCGTCGCGGCGATGCGAAGTCGGCGTTGCCGGTCTTGCGTCAGGCGGTCAAAGGGGGGAAGGACGGCGCGCGCGCGTGGCATTTCCTCGGCCTCGCCTTGAGCCGCACGCGCGAGTTCAAGGAGGCCGCAGAGGCTTTCGCGCGCGCCGTCAATCTCGACCCGAACTACGCACACGCGCACGCCGGGCTGGCCTACACCCAATTCGCCCTCAACAAATATGAGGACGCGGAGCGCGCCGCCGGTCGCGCACTGGCTCTCGACAAGCGCAGCGCCGAAGCTCATTACGTCTTCGGCGCGGTGCAGCTACGCAAACTCGGCGCGGCGCAAGCCCTCGAATCCGCCGAGGCCGCGCTCAAGATCAACCCCAACTTCGCGCCCGCCTGGCTCCTGAAGGCGCAGTCGCTCATCGGCCTCCACAATGCGGACTTCGCGCCGCTGTTCGACCTGCTCACGAAGCAAAAGCCGAAGCCTGAACCGCGCACGAGGGAAGAGCGCGCCGAACTCGCACGCCCGCTCAGGGAAGCCGCGCTCGCTTTTGAGCAGTACATCAAACTCAACCGGAATCCGTCGCTGCTGCCGGAGTTGCGCGAACAGTTGGAGACGTTGCGCGCGCACGCCATGGGGCTTGCTCCCGATGGCGAACCGCTTATTTACATGCCGGACGAAGTGACGACCAAGGCCGTTCTTCTCACCAAGCCGAAGCCGGTGATCCCGCGCGACATACTGACGCGGCAGACCTGGAACATCGGGTCGGTGGCGTTGCGCATGGTGCTGGCCGCCGACGGGCAGGTGCGGCATATCTTTGTGATCAGCGGTCTGCCCGACGGCCTCACGGAAGAGGTCATCAAGGCGGTGCGCGAAATCAAGTTCACCCCGGCGACGAAGGACGGACGCCCCGTGTCGCAATTTCTGACTTTTCAATACACCTTCAACCTGTAATGAAATCCCACGGGCGTTATTGCGAGCGATGACCACGTTGAAACAATTCGCATCTCCAACCAAGCAACGCGCCGCGTTTGCGCTAACGACGCTTATCCTGTCGTGCGCCTGCCTCTTCGGCGCGGGCGCGCTGATGCAGTCGCACGCGCAGGAGACGCCGCAACCGGCCTCTTCTTCTGCCAACGGCACGTCTGCCGACACGGCGCGCGGCATCGAACTCTACAAGGCGGCCAACTACGAGGAAGCGATTAAAGTTTTGCGTCAGGCCGTCAAGGAGCGTAAACAGGACGCGCAGGCTTGGCTGCATCTCGGCATCGCGCTGAGCCGCGCGGGCCAGAATAAAGAGGCGCGCAAGGCTTTCGAGAAGGCGTCGAAGCTGCAACCGGAGATTCCGCAGCCGCACATCGGCATGGGTTACATTTTCACGAACGAAGGCAAGTTGCGTGAAGCCGAACGCGCCGTGCTGCGCGCCGTCTCTCTCGATGCGCGCAACGCCGAGGCGCACTACGCGCTGGCGGTCGTGCGTATGAATCAGGCGTCGCCCTTCAAGGCTCTGGAAGAGGCCGATGCCGCTTTGTCTCTCAACCCGAATTTCGGCGCGGCCTTGATCTTGAAAAAAGAGGCCGCGCTCGAATCCTACGTGGCGGCTTACACGGAGCGTTCGGAGAAGTTTGCCAAGCTCAAACAGCCCGCGCCGGAAATTTCGCCGGAGGAACGCGAACGCCTCGACGGTTTTCTGAAAGTGGCGGCAGACAGCCTTGAGAAGTTTCTCAAGTTGTTCCCCACGGAGCGCGCCGCGCCGCTCCTGCGCGAAGAGTTGGAGACCTTACGCCTGCACGCAGAGTTAAACGGCAAGAGCGATGCGCCGTTCATCTACAAACAGGACATGGTGACGACGAAGGCGGATATTTTGTCGAAGCCCGAACCGCTCTACACGGAGGAAGCGCGACACAAGCAGATTTCAGGGATGGTGCGTTTGCGAATGGTGCTTTCGTTCGACGGGAAGGTGCGACACATCCTCGTCTTGAAGGCTCTGAAAGGCGGGCTGACGGAGATGGCCGTCAACGCCGCGCGCGGAATCAAATTCAAACCGGCGATCAAAGATGGTCGTCCCGTCTCTCAGTTCGTCACCATTGAGTATAATTTCCACATCTATTGATTCGGCGAAGTTGCCGCCGACGTTTTAATCTTCACCGACGCCGTACACAATTATCTCTCCTCGTCAGGCTGAACATTTTCATGAGCGCAAAAACCACTTCGACAAACCCGGTCGTGCAGGCCATCATGGCGGGCACGGCTCCGCAGACGGCGCGTTTGATGGCGGCGCGCGGATTGTTGCCGCTCGCGGCCGAGGAGTTGCTCGAAACGCTTGTCACTCTCAGCACCGACGAGAACCCGGAGATCGCCGCTGCCGCCAACGAGACGCTCGGCGACCAACCCGCCGAGACGCTGCTCGCCGTCGCGCAGGCTGCGACGACCGCGCCCGGCGTGCTCTCGTACCTGGCGAGCCGTGCGGACGGGCAAAAGGAGGTCTGCGAAGCCGTCACCTTAAACGCCGCGACGCCCGACGAAGCCATCGCCCGTCTGGCCGCTTCAACCTCCGACGGTTCGCTGCTCGAACTCATCTCCGTCAACCAGCAACGCCTCATCCGCGCGCCCGAAATCATCGAAGCGTTGATCGCCAACCCTGCGCGCACCACGGACGCCGAACGGCGCGCGCGCGAAACGAAGCGCGAGTTTTTCGAGAAGGAACGCGGCGCGCAGCAGATCGCCGACGAGATGCGCGCGCGCGGCATGTCGGCCGCCGCCGAGTTCATCGAAGCGGCGGAATCCATCGGCACGGGTTCCGGTTTAACTTACGACGACGCGTGGCTGCTCGCGCAGCACATCGAAGTCTCCGACGCAGACATAGACGATTCTTGGCTGCCGCTCGAACGGATGGAGGAGTTTTTCACGGAGAGCGAAGAGCAGCGCGTGGCAAATCTCGAACGCATCATCGCCGAGACGACCGCCGAAGCCGGTCAAGTCGAACCCGAACGCATCTCGCTCATCCGCCGCGTGATGCTGATGAGCGTCAAGGATCGCGTCAAGCTCGCGATGAAAGGCGACCGCGAGGCGCGCGGCATCCTCATACGCGATTCCAACAAGGTCGTCGCCACCGGCGTCATCAACAACCCGCGCATCACGGACAAGGAAGTCGAAAGCATCTCGGCCATGCGTACCGTGTCGGACGAGGTGCTGCGGCTCATCGCGCAGAATCGCGCGTGGGCGCGCAACTATCCCATCATCCACAACCTCGCGCGCAACCCGCGCACGCCCATCGGCACCGCCATCAACGTCCTGCTCCGTCTCCACACCAAAGACCTCCAACACATCTCGCAGAACCGCAACGTCTCCGACGCCGTCCGCCGCCAAGCCCAACGCCTCGCCCAGACGCGCATGGGACACTAAGACAGTGACGAGTGACAGGTGACAAGTGACAAGTTAGAGCAGAGAGGGTTGGTGCAGCGTAGAGATGAATTTTCAGGATAAAGGAAAAGCCCCGCTCGATTAGGCGGGGCTTTTCTGCAAGACCGTGTCGGTCGGGTTTGTGCGAAGGCGGGAAGTTTGACGCGGCGAACTATTAGCCGCGTTCCGGCCTCTGTGGCTTAACTAGCTCCACCACCGGGAAGCGGCGGGTCTCCGTCAGAGGTGTCCGGCGGTTCGGCGTCGCCGCTTGCCGTCGGTGGTTTGATGCCTCCATCGCCGCCCGCATTACTCTGTTGCTGGTTGGTCGGCGGTTTGATTCCCGGCGGAGGCGGATCGCCGGTGCCGCCCGGCGGTTCGGGGTCGCCTGCTTCAAAGAGGAACGGAATAATCAGCGGTTTTTCCACGTAAGTTTGCAACATGAGGTTAATCTCCTGTTTTAGGTGTAGACGAGGCTCTGACCGGCGTGTGCGAGGCTGACCGCACCGGCATGAAATTGCGCCCTGTGGGATGCCTCACACGTTACACCCGAAACTATTTTCCGGCAAGAAGCAATTATTGACAGTCAAAGCCCACCCGCTTCAACTCGTCACCCAGTCTGTTTCAACTCGTCACTCGTCACCCGTCACTTGTCACTCAAAAGATTTCCGAGCCTTTACGCAGGACAGACCAGGCGACATCTGTGAGGGTGTGGCTGGCCGCGCCCCACCAGAGTCCGGCGAGGGCTGCGAGCGCGGCGTAGCGGCCTGTGCCTTCCAACCTCACGCCCGCCTCGATGGCGCGCCACGCGCGCAGGATTTCGCTGTAGTCCGGCGGCGCGCTGGCGACGAGCAGCGCACGCAAATAGACGGCGACCACGGCGATGAGCGAGAGCATGAAAGCGAAATAGACGACGCGAATCAGCGTGCCGAAGATGATGCCGTGCGACCAGCGCGAGCGATGGCGGAACATCACCTTGTAAGGCCACCAGATGAACCGGAACACGCCCCAACGCGTGTATTGCCGCGACTGTATATCGAGGTCAGGCCCGAACATCAGCCCGCCAAACAGCATCGCGCCCGTCGTCACCGAAGCCAAGAGCGTGCTCCCCGTCACGCCCCACGCCGCCACAAAAGTCGGCACGGCAAGCAACAGAGTGATCGCGTCGTGTGTCTTTCCAGAAGGCATAAAAGCAGAGGTTAGATGTCAGATGCCAGATGCCAGTCAACTTCTTAAACTAGAATCTAACATCTGACATTTAGCATCTGCTTATAGCACGCGGCTGCGTGGCGACGCAAAATCGCCGTTTGCTAGACGCGGCGCGGGCGCGCTACACTGTCGCACTCCTCTTGCGCTAATTACATGGGTAAACACGGAAAACTTCAGACCACTTTGGAATACGCCGCCACGCGCGCGCTGCTCGGCGGGCTTGGCCTGCTGCCGCGTCGTGCGGCGGTGGCGACGGGTCGCGCGGCGGGTCGCGTGGCGCACAAAGTCGCGTCCGGCCTGCGTCGTACAGGAGAGATCAACCTCCGGCTCGCCTTCCCCGAAATGGACGAGCGCGAACGCGAGCGTCTGCTGCGCGCGTCGTTCGACAATCTGGGACGCTTGCTCGGCGAGTTCAGCCAGTTTCCGCGCGCGACGCCGGAGAGTCTGCGCGCGCTCGTCGAGTACGACGAAGTCGGACTCAAACACCTGCGCGAGGCGGAAGCGCAGGGGCGCGGCGTCATTTTCCTGACGGCGCATCTGGGCGCGTGGGAGTTTTTGAGTTTCGCCTGGTCGGCGCTCGAATACCCGATCAGTTTTCTCGTGCGCCCGATTGACAACGCGCGCGTCGAGGAACTCGTCGAGGGCATCCGCACGCGCTACGGCAACACGGCCATCAACAAAAAGATGGCCGCGCGACAGGCTCTGCGCGTCCTGCGCGAAGGCGGCACGCTCGGCATTCTCGCAGACCTCAACACGCACCCGAACGAAGGCGTCTTCGTGCCCTTCTTCGGCCACCTCGCCTGCACCACTTCCGGCGTCGCCACGCTCGCCCTGCGCACCGATTCAATCGTCATCCCCACCTGCGCCGTCTGGGACGAACGACGCGGGCGTTTCTTCTTTCACGGCGAACCGCCCGTCGCGCTCGTCCGCACCGGAGACGACCGCAAAGACATCGAAACCAACACGGCAAACTTCGCCGCCGCCATCGAACGCATGATCCGCGCCTACCCCGAACAATGGCTCTGGATTCACAAACGCTGGCGCACACGCCCCACAGGCGAGCCTGATCTCTACAGTCGAGAGAAACAATTCGACACAAATGAGGCACAACTCGCCGCCCAAACCAGCCACAACAGCTTTTCCAAGCCCTGATACACCTCCGAGGCCACAATTTCGCAACTTTTTCGCCGCCGGACTATTGCTCTACTATCCTTTATTATCAACATTTAGATTGCGGCGCGAAGTTTTGTTACAAAATTGTCTCTTTTTTTTGTATTTTATGCTTGACAGGTAACGATAGATTGGTGTAATTTCACACACGTCGAAGGGCAGTAAGTTTTTATAACAAAGTTCTTAACGAGTTTGCCTTTCGAGATTTTTGAAAATCAGTGACGTTAGGCCTAAGTGCCACGGTAACGGAAGAGATCGCTTTACGAACCAATTTTTTCCGAGCCTTGCAATTTTCAACTCGCCCGTACCAACGCACCCTGACCAAAAATGCCGGATCGCCCGTAAGTGACGATCTCCAGCGCCCAAGTCAACGCCACCCTGAATCTCCGAGCCTGCCAAAAAAATTCAGCCTCGTTAGTTCCCCAAGCTAACGAGGCTGCTTCTCTTTGTAGCTGTCAGCTATTAGCCATCAGCCAATCACCATTTTAACCCTTTGTGATCTTCTTTGCGCCTTTGCGTGAGTTTAATTTTCACGCAAAGGCGCAAAGGAAGAGAGGGAGCAGTTTTCACATCGCGAGTCCGCCGTCAACTTGAATCACCTGTCCCGTGATGTATCGCGCCGCAGGTGAAACCAGAAAGCACGCGATCTCGGCGACTTCCTGAGGCTCCGCGAAACGACCGAGGGGAATCTGTTCGAGTAGTTTCGCACGGTAGTCTTCGTCGAGCGCGGCCGACATGTCCGTCGCGACGAGGCCGAGCGCGAGCGCGTTGACCGTCACCTTGCGGCTCGCCACCTCTTTCGCGAGCGCCTTCGTCAAACCGACGAGTCCCGCTTTCGACGCCGAATAGTTCGACTGTCCGGCCATCCCCACCAGCCCGCTGATCGAGGAGATGTTTAAGACCGACCCGCCATCCTCCTGCCTGAGCATCACGCGCAGAGCCGCCCGCGCGAAGTTCCAAGGGCCTTTCAGATTCGTGTCCAGCACGGCGTCCCAATCCTCTTCCTTCATCCGCAGGATCAAATTATCGCGCGTGACGCCCGCGTTGTTGACGAGAAAATCTATCTGCCCGAACGCCTCTTTGGTCGCCTTGACCATCGCTGCGACGGCCTCCGTCTGCGCCACGTCGCACTGCG
>DASYMM010000421.1:0-13223 GCA_036009085.1 Pyrinomonadaceae bacterium
TGGGAAGAGCATAGCGAAGACTCCGCGAGCGAAGTCGAGCACAGCATATTCTTTTACAGTAGAAATGTGAAAGGCGACCCTCGTTAGTCGGCTTTGCTTTTATCCGTATGCTGCGCGCGTGGTGGAGATCGATCCTTGGGACGCTGCTGGTGCTCGGCGGGCTGGCGACCGCCGTGCTGACGTGGCTGGCGCGGCGCGCGCAGGACTGGCAGTTGACGCAGTGGGGCGCGATCCTCTCGCTCGTCTTCGTCGCGCTCATCACGATCTTCGTCGTGCCGCCGCTCCTGCGTTCGGCGCGCTCGGAAGTGGGGCGACTCGACCCGCCGTTTCAAGTGACGATGGGCGGACTCATCTTCATAGGCATCTTCCTCTCCGTCGCCTTCGCCGCCTACAACACGGGCAACAATCTGCTCTTTCTGATCTTCTCCGTGCTCGCCTCCGCGCTCTTCGTCGCGTGGTCTGCGGCGCGTGCATCCTTACGCGATCTCGTAGTCTCCGCGCGTTTCCCCGACCACATCTTCGCCGGCGAGCCCGCGCCCGTCCTCGTCAGTCTCCATAACACGAAGCGTCTGCTGCCTTCGTTCTCGATCCTCGTCGAATCGCGCAACCAGATTTTCGCGGACGAGTTGAAAGAACACGGGGGGCGGCGACGGAAGTTGCGGCGACGACGACGCGAACGCCCGCGCTACCTGCGACGCGCGCTCGCCTATTTCATCTACGTGCCGCACCGCGCGAAGGCCGAACAGCGCGTCGAGCAGTTGTTCCCCAAGCGCGGCCACGTCCTCGTCACAGGCTTTGAACTCTCCACGCGTTTCCCCTTCGGCTTCTTTCGCCTGCGCCGCCGCCTGCGCGCGCGCAACGTCGAACTCGTCATCTACCCGAAGCTCGAAGCCGCGAGCGACGAACTGCACCTGCTGCCGATGAACGCCGGGCGCATGCTCTCCGCGCGTCGCGGCGCGGGGCACGACCTCCATTCTTTGCGCGACTATCAACCGCAGGACGACATGCGCCACATTGACTGGAAGGCGACGGCGCGCGTCAGTCGCCTGATCGTCCGGGAGTTTGCGTCGGAAGACGAGCGGCGCGTCCATCTAGTCTTCGACACGCGCGCACATGAAACGAGCGCGTCCGTGGGCGACGCGGCGAGAAGAGATTTCGAGACGCGTTTCGAGCGGGGCGTGACGGTTGCCGCCTCGCTCGTCGCACACTTTCTCGAAGAGCGCGCCGAAGTCCGCCTCACGCTCGGCACGGAAGCCGGACACTACGGCGCGGGGCGCGAACACCTCTACGCTAACTTGCGCCGCCTCGCCCTCATCCGCCCGCATGAAACAACGGAAGACGCGACGACGGAAGCCACGACGACGACGAACGAACGAGATTTCTGGTCGTCCATCGCCGCCACGTCCAACAACGCCGACTCGCATTACGTCATCCTGCTCACCACCGCCGCGCCCGGTTCCATCCCCGCCAACGTCTGGCGCATGTCGCACGTGATTTACCTGTAAGCGCATTCATTTCGAGCCTCGTCAGGGCGAAAGAATTTCAATAAGAAAATCAGGAACCGCGAAATCACACGAAACAACACTAAAATCTGTTTCGTGTTGTTTCGTGTGATTTCGTGGTTCCATTCTTTGCCTTGCTATGTTTTGTTAACTGCTCTCCACAGTCCGTCGGCGGCGACGTGGCCGCTGCGGATGCAGTCGGGTAGCCCCGCGCCGCCGTAGGCGTTTCCGGCGAGTTGGAGGGAGGGGAAGCGTCGCAGGTGTGCGCGGATGCGTGCGACGCGCGCAAGGTGGCCGAGATGATATTGCGCCATCGAGCGCGGCCATTTTTCGACGTGCGCGAAGAGCGGCGCGTGTTCGATTCCGAGCAGCGCGCGGAGGTCTTCGCGGACGGCAGCCAGCATCTCGTCTTCGTCGAGCGCGTACATCTCCGGTTGGAGCGCGCCGCCGACGAAAGCGCGCAGGAGCGCGTAGCCTTCCGGCGCACGCCCGGCAAACTTCACGCTGCTGAACGTGCAGGCGATAACTTTGCGCCGTTCGATGTAAGGGACGACGAAGCCGAAGCCTTCGAGCGCGTGCGGGATACTGTCGCGACGAAAGGCTAGATTGACGGTGGCGGTCGAAGCGTAAGGAATGCTGTCGAGTTCGGCGGCGAGGCTCGCATCCACATCGCCGAGCAGTTGCGCCGACGCGTAAGCGGGCAGCGCGAGACAGACGCCGTCAGCCTCGATAATCTCGACCGCACGGGTCGCCTCCTTCTCACTCGTCGAGACGCTCGCCGCCGCCTCTCCCGCCGTGTTGTTCGCGCTGACGCGCAACTTCCAACGCCCGGTTTGCACGTCAAACTTGATCGCTTCGACGCGCGTGTTGAGTCGCGCCGTGCCGTGGGGCAGTTCGTGTGCGAGGCGGTCGGTCAGGGTTTGCATGCCGCCGTCGAAGGAGAGAAAGAGGCTGTAGCGTGCGCCGCTCGTGGAACGCGTCTCGTCGGCCGCCGTGCTGCTCCGGCGTCGCGCGCGCCACATCGCGCGGATGACGCTGCGGTGGTTGCGCTCCATCTCTAAGTAGCGCGGCATCGTCGCGCGCAGGCTCAACTGTTCGGGGTCTGCCGTGTAGATGCCGCCGACCATCGGCTGCGCCATGCGTTCCAGAGCCTCGCGCCCGAACCGGCGACGGACAAACTGCGCGAGGCTTTCGTCGTCAACTTCGCCTCCCTGTGCTGCGTTCGCGCGGCGCGGCAGAAACAGTTCGAGCGCCATACGCGCTTTGCCCGCCCAACTGAAAATGTCCGTCGTGACGAACGGCCAGAAGCGCGAGGGCGCGAGCAGTTGGAAACCTTCGGGCACGGGGCGCAGACGCCCGCCGCGCACGATGAAGGAGCGACGATGCGCCGCGTTCGTTTCCAGCAGGCGCGTTTCGAGTCCGAGTTGTTTTGAGAGCGCGAGGGCTTCGGGCTTTTCGGAGATGAACGCGTCGGGGCCGCCTTCGAGCAGGAAGCCTTCGCGCTCGTAGGTGCGGACGGTGCCGCCGGGCCGCGACGAAGATTCGAGCAGGAGAACTTCGAGCGCGGGATCGTGCGTGCGTGCGTGCTCGATCAACTTGTGCGCCGCCGCCAGCCCGCTGATGCCTCCGCCGACGACGACGATGCGACGACGCGGCTTAGAGCTTAGTTCAAAATTACCAATCACGGCTCAACCCTTTGCGCCTTTGGTTTTTCCTCTTTGCGCCTTTGCGTGAGATTAGTTTCTCGCAAAGGCGCAAAGGAAAGCAAAAGGCGCAAGGGCAGATGGAGAATAGTTTTGTCACGCATGCTTAGTTCGCCGTTGGGCGTTCATGCGTTGAGGCGGGAGGTTCGGCGTTGACGGTTTGAACTGCCTTGGGGCGTCCGGCTCCCATCAGGCAGCAGTCGGCGGGACAGACATCTTCCTTCGCGCCGCGCGTGCCGAGAGCGGGGCGCAGGGGGTTGCCGGTCATGCGCTCGACGATCAAATCGCGGATCATCTTGATGAACGTGGGATGCGTGCCGACGGTGGCCGCGCGGATCATGTTGAGTCCGGTCTCCTGTGAGACTCCCTGCGCTTCCGTGTCGAGGTCGTACAACACCTCCATGTGATCGGAGATGAAGCCGACGGGCGCGACAACGGCGTCGGTTGCGCCCGCGCGTTTCAAATCGCGCAGGTGTTCGCAGATGTCCGGCTCAAGCCAGGGCTGCATCGGCGAACCGCTCCGGCTTTGAAAGACGAGTTGCCAACGCTTGTGCCCCGCGCCTTCCGCGACGAGGCGACAGGTCTCCAGAAGTTGCGCTTGATAGTCGCAGTTCGTCGCCATCGAGAGCGGGATGCTGTGCGCGGTGAAGGCGACGTGCGCGTCGCGTCGTCGCTCGTAAGGTATCCGGGCGAGGGCGATGCGCAGGTTCTCCACGTTCGGCGCGATGAAGCCGGGGTGGTTGTAGAAGACGCGCAGCTTATCAACCTGCGGCGCGCCCGCGCCGGCGGACTCGCGCGCACGCTCGATGTCTTCGCGATACTGTCGGCAGCCGGAATAGGAACTGTAAGCGGAGGTGACGAAGGCGAGCGCGCGTCGGATGCCGTCTTGCTTCATCTGCCGGAGCGTGTCGGCGAGGAGCGGGTGCCAGTTGCGGTTGCCCCAGTAGACGGGAAGGCGGAGATTGCTTTCGCTTAACTCGCGTTCGAGCGCGGCGATGAGCGCGCGGTTCTGCCCGTTGATGGGCGAGACGCCGCCGAACAGATCGTAGTGATGCGCGACCTGCAACATGCGTTCGCGCGGGACGTGGCGACCGCTGAGGACGTTTTCGAGGAAGGGCAGCACCTCGTCGGGCGCTTCGGGGCCGCCGAAGGAGACGACGAGGAGCGCGTCGTAAGGCTCTGCCGTGCGTGAATCGCTCATCAAAAATTCACCCCTTGAATCGTCGCTGCGCTTCATGCGTCAGAGCGCGAATTTATAACTGCACATTTTCCAACTGCCCGTAGTCGAGCAGCCCCGTGTGCATCGTCATCTTCCACTCGACGCCGACCTTTGAATAGACTTTACAGGCGCGTCCCTGCCAGCGGAAGTCTGCCCCCTCGCGTGTGCGCCAGAGCGTGTCCACGTCAACGACGGCGAACGCCCCGTCGCCCTCCGCTGTCAAAACGATCTTCACGATCTCGCGCCGGTTGTGGACGAGTTCGTGCGTGTCGAACAACTCCTGCCAGTTGGCGCGCCAACGCTCGTAATCGTAACGACCCGCCCAGAAGAGCCACGTCGCCGGGTCGTGCGATTGCGAATCGGGCGGCCACGGCCAGACCATGTCTGGGTGAAAGATCGTCAACAGCAGTTGGACATCTTTCGTGTCCCAAGCGCGCGTCTCGCGTGTGACGATCTCCCTGATCTCGTCTTCGCGCGCCTGCCGGAGTTCTTCCTGCCTCATGCGGCTTAGAGGGCTTTGCAACTGAACGGGCGCAGTTTGAAGTAAGCCTTCACCTGCACGCCGGTCATGTAACGCTGCTCGACGATGGTTTCGTAGGGCAGGACGATGGTGCGTTTCGTCACTTGATAACCGCCGTTTGCGGCCTTCACGGTCACGTTCAGATCGAGCGTCACGCCGTTATTGTTCTTGTCAGTGATGACCACCGAATAAGAGACGGGCGAGGCGTGCGCGGCGGATTGATTCGGAGCCAACTCGCCGAAGGCGCGCATCTCTCTCTCTTTCGCGGGCATGCTCAGGACGATGCGCTGCCCGGCGTTGAAGTTCGGGATCACGAGTTCGACCGCGATGTTGTTTTTGTCAACGCGCGGCTTGCAGGTTTTCTGTGCAAACGTCTCATTCGAGAAGGCGAACAACAGGCAGGCGAGCACAAGTAGGCCAAAGGGGGTTCTTCTATTTTGCGTCAGCATCAGGGGAATTCCTCAGGGGTTTAGGGGTTTTAGGTTCGGCTCATCCCTCCTTGGGAGCGGGCGGGTGAACCCTGAAAAAACTACCGGCAAACTGTCAAACGGACTTTCAAACGAACAACTGCTGCGACGAACAATTTCAACCGCGCGTTATATCTTCGAGGGCGATGCGGTTGTGGAAGCGTATGCCGTATGCGCCGCCGGGGAGCGGCACGAGGTCTGCGCGTTGCGGCTCGGTCGGGAGATGCGTGCGCGGCATGTGCATGTCGCCAGCCTCTTCGAGCGCGAGCGTGATGTGATACTCGCCCACCGCCGCGCTCTCGAAATCGTCGAAATCTTTGACCGACACCATCTCGACCATCACTTCGCCGCGCTCGTTCAGAAACACGATCCGGAGTTCGCACACGGGACACGCAAGCTCTTCTGCGTTGAGGGGCATGCGGCAACGCGGGCAGCGATGTCGTCCCCAGAAGCGAAGTTTGTCGAGCAGGCTTTCGTCCATGTCTATTCCAAGTCTAATTTCAAACCAACTCCGGCTCATCCTATTCAAACTAACTGCGGCGCATTCTAACGCGCGCTCAACTCGTGCACGGCTTCGACGAGCGCGAGGACGTTCTCGACGGGCGTTTCGGGCAGAATGCCGTGCCCTAAGTTGAAGATGTGGCCGGGGCGTCCTTCGGATTGTTCGAGGATGCGCCCGACGTGCTGTCGAATTATCTGAGGAGAGGTGAACAGTAAGATTTGATCGAAGTTGCCCTGCACGGCGCGGTCGTAGCCGATGCGCCGCCAACCTTCTGCGAGCGGGATGCGCCAATCGAGGCCGATCACGTCGCCCCCGGCTTCGCGCATGAGTTCGAGGAGCGTCGCCGTCCCCGTCCCGAAGTGTATCACGGGCACGCCCTGTGAAATGTTGCGAATTGCTTGCAATGTGTGCGGGAGGACGAATTCGCGGTAATCTTCGGGGCTGAGACAGCCGACCCACGAGTCGAAAAGCTGCACGGCCTGCGCGCCCGCAGCGATTTGCGCGTTGAGATAGAGCGGAAGCGCGCGCGCGATCATGGACATCAGGGCGTGCCACGCGCCAGGGTCGGCGTGCATCAGGCGTTTCGTGTGGATGAAATTTTTGGACGAGCCGCCTTCGATGATGTAGGAGGCGAGCGTGAAGGGCGCGCCCGCGAAACCGATGAGGGGCAGGCCGGGCTTCAAAGCGCGCCGCGTCGTGCGTATGGCCTGCATGACGTAGTCGAGGCTTTCCACCGTCTCCACTTCGCGCAGGCGATCCACGTCCGCAGCCGCGCGCACGGGGTTGTGTATGACGGGGCCTTCGCCTTTGGCGAATTCGAGTTCGAGGCCGAGCGGTTCGAGAATGAGCAGGATGTCTGCGAAGATGATGGCGGCGTCAACGCCGAGGCGTTCGGCGGCATAGACGGTGACTTCCGAGGCGAGTTCGGGCGTTTTGCAGAGTTCGAGAAACGTGGTGCGGGCGCGCACTTCGCGGTATTCGGGCATGTAACGACCGGCTTGTCGCATCAACCAGACGGGCGTGTAAGGGACGGGTTCGCGGCGACAGGCGCGCATGAAGGGGCTGTCGTAAAGCGGGTCGGCGGCGGATGTCGGCGGCGTCGAATGGTCGCGCGTCGAGGCGTCGCCGGAAAGGGTCGGGGGTTGGGTCGGGGTGTTCGTCGTCAAATTCTTGCAGTCCAGAGTTTACGAAACTTGGGGCGGCGGCGGGGCGTACAAAATTACTTGAGACAGGGGACGCCCTCCCGGAAAACTCCGTCCGCTCCGTCAGGAGCAGACTACAATATATAGCCCCCTGTGCGCGAGTCTCCGCGCGCCTTCCGGTTAAATTTGGGACATTCTAACGTGAAGGGAAGCGCGCCGGACGCGAAATCGGGCGGTGCGGGCGCGAAATTATTTGCCACAAACGAAGCGTGGGCGGTGTTTACAGGGATGAGAGCGTCGAAAATGAGCGAAACAGCAGAGGCTCTAAGAAATCCAGTGGCTACCCCCGCCCACCAGACTGAGAGAGACGCGACGCTCGGCTTCGACGAGGCATTTATGTTGCACCATCGCGCCGTCTACAACACTTCTTACGCGCTTTTGCGCGACGCTGGGCTGGCCGAAGACGTGACGCAGGAAGTTTTCCTGCGGCTCTATCGCCAACTCGACGCGGAGCCTCCGGCGGACGAATTCTTGCGCCCGTGGCTGCTCCGCGTGGCGATCAACCTGTCGCACAACACGATGCGCAGCCGCACGCGCTCGGTGGCGCGCGAGGAAGAGTTTGCGAGGGAGACCATCGGAACAGACGGTTTGACCGCGCCGCTCGACGCAGACTACGAACGCCACACCGAAATTGAAGAAGCGCGCCGCGCGCTCGAAAAAATTGAAGAACCGATGCGAAGTTGTCTCTTACTCAAACAGCAGGGCTTGTCTTATCGAGAGATCGCTGCCACCCTGTCAATCAACGAAACTTACGTGGGCAGCTTGGTGGCGCGCGGGCGCAAGGAATTCGCGCGTGTATATGGAAAGATTGGAGGACGCCGATAATGGAAACCTGTCTCGATGAAGGAACATTGCAAGCTTATCTCGACGGCGAACTCTCTCCCGAAACCTTGAACAACGTGGCCTTGCATCTGGCCGCCTGCGCCGCCTGCGCCCAAGCCGCGCACGCCGCCGAACAGGAACTCGCGCACTTCAACGCGGCCTTTGCGCCCGCGCTCTCCGCGAACGTGCCGACGGCAAAACTGCGCGCACGCCTAGACGAAGCGATTGCCGGGATGAACGCGCCCCAACGCGGCTTTGCGACCATGCCCGCTGCCTCGCGCCTGCGCTCTATTTACGCTTCACTCGTCGCTTCTTTAACTACCTTCACGCCGCGTCAGGCGACCGCCTTCGCGAGTTTTCTCGTCGCCGTCGCGCTCGTCGTCGTCTTCTTTGCGTTGATACAGACACCCGACGGGCAAAAGACGACGGGCGGAGAAGTGGCGGGCAACAATCAACCTTCCGCTCCCGCGTCGTCTCCCGCCGCGCCGGTTGCGAATCGAGAGACGCCGGACGCCATCGCCGCAGTTACCGCGTCGAGCGGAGATACAAAGGACAAAGAATTTGACTCTCCCGCTCCGGTGCGAGTGCGCCGCGACGACCGTGCGATGTTCGTGAAGGCCGGATTGAATAATCGTCAACCCGCGCGAACGCCTGTGGACGGCGGCAACGCGGAGGCTGGCAACACAACCGTCGCCGCCGCAGCCAAGCCGGAGCCGGTGTTGGAAGACGAAAAAACGTATATCAGTTCCATCGCTTCGCTCACGTCCGCCATCGAGGCGCAGGGCGCGTCCGGCCTGACGCCGACCTTGCGCGCAGAGTATGAGCGCAATCTGGCGGTCGTCAATCAAGCGATCATCTCGTCGCGCGTGGCCGCGCGGCGCAACCCGCAAGACACGGACGCGAAAGAATTCTTGCGCGCCGCTTACCAGAATAAAGTCGAACTGTTGAGCGCGGTGGCCGATCAGGCGCAAATCGCCAGCAGTCGTGATTAGAACTCACACATTTCAAGCGGCGCGCTCGCCCGAACTCGACGCCGCCGGACTTTTAAAGGAACTTTTTACAGGATGAGACGGAATAGCTTTTATATGTCGGCAGTCGCCGTGTGCCTGTTGTTGCTGCTGGCCTGCCCCTTCACTTCGGGAACCGCCGCGCACGCCATGCGTGAAAGTTTAGCGGGCGAAGGACGGGGCAGCAGCCGCAACGAAGTGACACGCGGCGGCAGCCCGACCGTGACAGCCGAGCAGACGCTCGCGGCGGAGGAGACGGTGACGCTTCTGGCTTGCCTCGAATCAGGCGACGTGGTGGTGCGCGCGTGGGATCGCAAGGAAGTGCGCGCCCGCTCGAACGACGCCTCGCGCATCGAACTGCGCCGCGCCGACGCCACGGTCGAGCCGAACCCCGCGACGCGCATCGAGGTGCTCGTCGCCAAAGACGAGACCGAACCCGCGCGTCCCGGCCTGTGCAGTAATTCTGGAAATTTGGAACTCGACGTGCCGCGCGGCGCGACCGTCCAGATCAAAGGCAACACGGGCGACGTGAGCGTCGCGGGCGTCGCCAACGTGCGCGCGAAGACCTTGAGCGGCGACATAGAGTTGCAGCGCATCGCGAAGTCGTCCGAGGCTTGGAGCGCAAACGGCACGATTGTCATGAGAAATTCGAGCGGGAGTGCGCGCCTGGAAACGATCAGCAGCGAGATCGTCGCCAACGACATCGGGACGGACGACGCGAGCGCGGAGTTCTTCGCCAAGTCCGTGAGCGGCGAAATCTCGCTCTCCAAGCTGGCGCACACGCACGTCGAAGCGTCGAGTTCAAACAGCGCGATTGATTACGAGGGCGCGCTCGTCGAGGGCGGACTCTACACTTTCAAGAGCCATTCGGGCAGCATCACGCTCACGTTGCCCGCCGATAGTTCGTTTCAACTCAACGCCAAAGTCCATCATTCCGGCGAGATCGTTACGGATTTTCCGATCCGGCAGGTGCCTGTGCAGGTGAGCGAAGACCCGCGAAACAACCCGCCCGTCGGCGGCGCGCTCCTCGAAGACGGACGCCTCACGGGCGTCACGGGCAAGGGCGACAAACGCGCCGCGACGCTCATTCTGTCGTCTTTCAGCGGCACGCTGCACTTGCAGCGGCAGCAGTAGGCGGCAGGTTTCGGGTTTCGAGTTTCAGGTTTCAGAACTGAGAAGCTGTTTGAAAAGTTTATTAAAGCCCCGAAGGGGCATCATTCGATAGCCCGGCGCATCGCGCCGGGACGGGGTTACGGAAAAGACCTGACAGCCCTGAAAGGGCGACATATCTGGGAGCGACTATTCCGCCCTTTCAGGGCTTATCTATCAACGGGGCTGGTTTCTTGGGGCGATGCCCCGAGCTATTGCATCTCGCCACTTCGGGGCTTTGAAGACAGCTTCTGAGATTTTAGCCGGATGCCTTTGTTTATGTTTGGCGGGGTTCAGGCGTTTTATAGTTATGGCCTTTGATTTGCTAATGCTTTGACAGCAACGCTGCATTCGGTGGACGGCTCATCGCCTTAAACCTGAAACTTAAACCTTGAAACTTACGAAAAAAATATTGCCACAAAATCAACGGTGGCGGTGTTTTCACAGTATAAGTGGTTAGTTGGTTTGAAAATGCGGCGATTTGAAACGTTTCGGTCGTTGGTCACGTCTTCCTGCATGAGACGCGATTCGAGTTGCGACGAGAACGCGACCGGACGTTCCCGGAAATGGGACGAAAACTTACAGAGAGCGCCACGCCGCGCATGCAGAGGTTGGGAGGTAGCGAGATGATGCGACGAAAATTGGGAATCTTACTTCTGGTCGGTGTCACCGTGTTGGCCGGAACTCAGGAAGCGATGCGACAGTTTGACGGCCTGCGGTCGTCGCTCAAAGATTTGACGCGTGCGAGCCTGTGGAGCGGTCTCATCGTATACGCGCAGCCCGTCTCGGACGGCAAGCTGCCCGCGCCGCAAATCTACTACCTGACGCCGCAGCCGCAAACCTCGCCCGCCTCGACGCAGGAACCCGTGCTGGCCGACAACCGCAACGCCGCCGCCGCAGAGAAGCCCGAAGCGAAGAACAATCACAGTGCGGATGAGTTAGCTCTCGCGTCGAACGCCGACATGATGCCGCCCGCGCCGCCCGCGCGTGAAGTTGAAGACGCGGCGAAGTCGGAGTTGGTCTTGGACAAGATGGCTTCGCATGTGGTGGTCGCCTCGCAGCAACTCGCCGCCAACGCGCGGAAGCTGGAGAAGGTTCGCGTGTATGAAGAAGTGGCGAGCAACGTGTCGGGCGCACGCCGTTTCAGGCGAGAGGCGAACGTGATCGCCAGAGAGTTCGTGAAGGAATTTGACGCCGCCAAACTCGAAGCGGAGCTCACACGGCTCGCCGCCGCGCACGAACAGCTTGAGACCTCGAAGCTCAAATCGTTTGCCGACGCGGAGGCTGTTGTTCGCCGCTTTGAACTCAAGGCTATCCGTCGAGCCCCGCGCCCCGAACGCCCCGAACGCATCAAGTTGATCGCGCCTTACGCGGACAGACGCGCCATCCTGTTGCCTGAAATTTCGAGCATCGGGTGTGAGCCGGCGACGAATGCGCTTGCGTCTGCCGGGGTAGCCGAAGCTCCGTTTATCGAAACCACCGTCGTCGCCGCGGGCATGGCGGCGAGCGTGATGCTCGCGAGCGAGCCGGTAGTTGCCGTCGAGGTCGGAGCCGCCCCCGTGGCCGCGCCGCTTGCGCCGAGCACGAGTTGGGCGCTTGGCTGCGACACCGAGCCGGAATTCGCCAAGTAGGATGCGCCGCCGCGCCGCAGGTCGCGTCCGGTAAAAAGTTTCCCGTACAAGCAGGAACATAAGTTGGCGGAAGCCACCGGGTTTCCGTCCGAGGACAGGTGTGTGCCTGAAGCCGGGTCGAAAATTACGAATTGATTTAATCGTTCACAGGAGAAAAAACATGTTGAGATACAGATGGATGCAAGCCTTCCTTTTCGCCGTCATCGCCGTGTTGACCGCGCCGCAAATCAGCAGTCAACTCGTCAACCTGAAGGCGACCGCCGCTGATAGTTTCAACGCCTCCGCCTCGGCGCAGGAGGAGCAGGATAAGGACAAACATAAAGATCACAAGGACGAAAAACAAAAGGGCGACCATCGCAACTACGACGATAGCGAGTTTACCGAAAAAGACGAGATTCATCAGACCTACCAGTTGACGCCGGGCGCGACCGTGCGCGTCGCAGGCATCAACGGCGCGGTTGACGTGGAGACGACGGGCGGCAGCGTGGCCGAAGTTCACATCGTGCGTTCGGCTCGCAGCCGCGCCGACCTCGAACACCGCAAAGTGATCATCGAGCACTCGGGCACATCGCTCGTCGTGCGCGGCGAGAACGACAACGAGCGTCGTTATGCGCGCGGCGAGCAGCCGCAAGTCCGCCAGCGCGTGACGCTGCGCCTGCCGCGCCAGATCGATCTCACGGCGAGCGGCATCAACGGCAGAACGACCATCGGCGAAGTTGACGGCCCCGTGAAGGTCAGCGGCATCAACGGCAAGGTCGAAGTGGCGCAGGCCGTCGGCTACTCGGAACTCTCCGGCATCAACGGCACGGTCATCGTCACGATCTCGCAACTCGGCGAGCGCGGCATTCGCGTGAGCGGCATCAACGGCGCGGTCGAACTGCGCTTCACCGACGCCTTGAACGCCGACCTCAAAGTGACGGGCATCAACGGCTCGGTCAACGCCGACATGCCGAACGTCTCCGTGCTCGGCACGGTGAGCCGCAACAATTTCAACGCGCGCATCGGTTCGGGCGGCGCACCTATCAACGTCTCCGGCGTCAACGGTCGCGTCCGTCTCTCGCCCCGAAGCTGAGAAAACAGTGACGAGTGACAAGTGACGAGTGACGAGATTAAAGACACGTTCTTTGGTTTCAAACTCGTCACCTGTCACCCGTCACCTGTCACTGATTTAGAAAGGTGAATGTGATGAGCAGAAGAATTGCGAATCGTGCGGCGTGGGTGTTGGGCGTGTGGTTGTTGGCGAGCGCGGGCGCGTTGGCGCAGGAAGGCGGCGGCAATGAGTTGCGCGAGGAGTTTCATCAAAGCTATCCGCTTTCGGCGCAGGGGCGCGTGACGCTGAAGAACATCAGCGGCGCGGTGCGCATCACGGCTTGGGACCGCGCGGAAGTGCGCGTGGATGCCGTCAAGCGCGCGACGACGCGCGAGCGTCTGGACGAAGCGAAGATCGTCGTCGAAGCAAGCAGCGACAGCGTGAACATCGAGTCGCGCTACCCGGAGAA
>DASYMM010000422.1:0-7778 GCA_036009085.1 Pyrinomonadaceae bacterium
GCGGGTCGTTGGTGAAATCTATGCCGGGCACGATATGGCCGGTGTGAAAGGCGACCTGCTCGGTCTCGGCGAAGAAGTTGTCGGGGTTGCGGTTCAGGGTCAGCTTGCCGATGCGGCGGACGGGCACTAACTCCTCGGGGATGAGCTTGGTCGGGTCGAGCAGGTCGAAGTCGAACTTGTGTTCGTCTTTCTCTTCGACTATCTGCACGCCGAACTCATACTCGGGATAGTCGCCGTTCTCGATGGCTTCCCAGAGGTCGCGTCGGTGGAAGTCGGGGTCGAAGCCAGAGATCTTCTGCGCCTCGTCCCAGACGACCGAGTGGACGCCGAGCAGCGGCTTCCAGTGGAACTTGACGAAGCGGGCCTTGCCCTTCTCGTTGACGAAGCGGAAGGTGTGGACGCCGAAGCCTTCCATCATCCGGTAGCTGCGGGGGATGGCGCGGTCTGACATCACCCACATGATCATGTGCGTGGACTCGGGCGTCAGCGAGATAAAGTCCCAGAAGGTGTCGTGGGCGGAGGCGGCCTGCGGAATCTCGTTGTGCGGCTCGGGCTTGACGGCGTGAATCACGTCGGGGAACTTGATGGCGTCCTGGATGAAGAAGACCGGGATGTTGTTGCCGACGAGGTCGAAGTTGCCTTCCTCGGTGTAGAACTTGGTGGCGAAGCCGCGCACGTCGCGCGCGAGGTCGGTCGAGCCGCGCGACCCGGCGACGGTCGAGAAGCGCACGAAGACCGGCGTCTTCGCCTTCGGGTCTTGCAGGAACTTGGCCTTCGTCAACTCGGCCATCGGCTCGTAAACCTGAAAGTAGCCGTGCGCGCCCGCGCCGCGCGCGTGGACGACGCGCTCCGGGATGCGCTCATGGTCGAAGTGTGTGATCTTCTCACGGAAGATGAAGTCTTCGAGCAGCGAGGCGCCGCGCTCGCCATCCTTGAGCGTGTTCTGGTCGTCGTTGACGCGCACGCCCTGATTGGTCGTCAGGTACTCGCCCTCATCTTCGACCGTGTTCGCGGCCAGGTCGGCCACCTTCTCGTTTGTTTCCCGCGCGTCCTTCTTCTGCCTGCCTTTAGCCATTGATTCCCCCTTAGTCCGACTCGTTATGTGTTCGCGGGCGCCGCCGCCCCTGTGTCCCATCATCGCTCACGCCCGCTCAAGAAGCCGCAGCCTGGCTTCGGCGCGCAACTCGACGCTCGCCCGGCGTGGTTTCTGATTGGATAGTGATTCTGCGCCCGTATGATATAGGAATTATTGCTCGTCGTCATGATGAGGCGACATTACAGTGGCGATGCAGAGGCATACGCTTTGCTTGGTTACAGGTGAGGCTTAATTGAGTTAACGAATCTCATACACTCATGCATGGAGGTGAATTTATGAGTACGCAATCGGCAGTCGCCCCAGCCTTAGCCACCGCTCCGCAAGCTGAACCTGCGTTCGAGCCGCATACGTCGAGGCTGCATGCACTGGTCGTTGATGACAGCATAGACATCACGGACATGCTCGCGGCCGTACTCCGGCTCTCCGGCTACGACGTATCGACAGCATACTCCGCCACCGGCGCGCTCGATGTCGCAAGAGAAAAGCGGTTCGACCTGGTTATCTCAGACATTGGCATGCCTGGGATGAACGGGTATGAGTTGGCGCGTTTGCTCCGGGCACTCCCCGAATATGTTGCTGTCCCGATGGTGGCTGTCACTGGCTTCGCCATGTACGACGACCGCGACCGCGCGCTGGAGGCGGGCTTCAACACCCACCTGAGTAAGCCGATCAACCCTTCGGAACTGATGCAGACCGTGAATGGTATGCGGCTTTAAGGCGGGCCGCGCCGGGTCGCCCTGCTTCCGGGATGGTCGCCGACCGCCGCTCCATCGCGGGGCAAAATAATTCTTTAAGAAGTTAATGCTGCCGCAGGCTGTAAGCTCACCCGTATGTGCCCCAACCTGCTCGGGCCTTTCTTCCTACTGCTTTCCGGGTTGAACGTCACCGTCGAAAAATGATAACAGGTCACATGATTACTTATCACTTGTCACGCTTTTAGAAGGGAGAAGGTGTGAGCGACGAGCAGAAATGGCCGGATGTGTTGTGGATTGTGCGCCATGGAGAGAGCGCGGGTAATGTTGCGCGTGATGTGGCGGAAGCTGCGGGGCATGCTTTGATAGACATCGAGACGCGCGACGTTGACGTGCCGCTCTCGCCGTTGGGCGAGCAGCAGGCGACCGCGCTCGGCAACTGGTTTCGGCAGCTTCCGCCCGAAGAACGGCCGACGGTCGTGCTCACCTCGCCGTACCTTCGGGCACGCGAGACAGCACGGCTGGCGTTAGAGACGGCCGGCATGGCGCGTGATGAGGTGACGTTCACGACTGACGAGCGGTTGCGTGAGAAAGAGTTTGGCATCTTCGACCGCCTGACGCGGTTCGGCATACAGGAAAAGTATCCGGAGTTGGCGGAAGCACGCTCGGCGCTCGGTAAGTTCTATTTTCGTCCGCCCGGCGGCGAAAGCTGGTGTGATGTTATCCTGCGCCTGCGCAGTGTGATTGACACGATAACGCGCGACCATCGCGGCGAGCGTGTGCTGATAGTCAGTCATCAGGTCGTCGTCAACTGTTTTCGCTATCTGCTCGAACGCCTGTCGGAAGAAGAGATTCTGGCCCTCGACCGAGCGAAAGAGATTGCCAACTGCTCCGTGACTTCTTACGGATTCAATCCGCAGTTGGGGCGACGCGGCAAGCTTGAACTGCAACTCTACAACTTCGTCGCGCCGCTCGAAGAAGCGGGCGCGCTCGTCACCACGAAACCTGATGTCCCAATCGCCCCGAAATAAAGGCGCAGGTAGCGGCCGTTCGGCAAGTAAAGAACGGCCACGCGCCGCTCATAGTCGCCATCTAACCATCAGTCGTCATGCGCTGCTGATTTCTCCCGCGCTCCTGCGCCGGATGCCTTTGCCGCAGCCGGACGAAGGCGGCGATAAGGAGGAACGCGGGCGTGTATTGGTCGTTGGCGGAGCGACGGAGATGCCGGGCGCGGTCATCCTTGCGGCGACCGCGGCGTTGCGCGCGGGCGCGGGTAAGTTGCAGATTGCGACGTGCCGAAGCATCGCGCAATCGGTGGCGGTAGCCGTGCCGGAGGCGCGCGTCTTCGCGTTGCCGGAGACGCGTGCGGGAACGATTGCGGTCTCCGCGGCCGAAGAGATTAGTAAACGCGCGAAGGAAGTGAATGCCGTTCTCATCGGGCCGGGGATGATTCACGAAGACGCCGTTGCGCGTTTAGTGCAAAAGGCTTTGCCGCAAATCGGCAACACCACGGTCGTGCTGGATGCGGCGGCGCTCTCATGCTTCGAGCGGTCGCCGCAATGCCTGCATGGGCTTGACTGCAAAGCGATCTTAACGCCGCATGCGGGGGAGATGGCGGGTATGCTCGGGGTCAGTAAAAGTACGGTCACGCGCGACCAGTCAGCAACGGCGCGCGAGGCTGCGCGCCAGCTACGCGCCGTCGTCGCACTCAAAGGCGCGGAGACACACATCGCCGCCTACAATGTCTCGAAGTCTTACTGTAACCGCGCAGGCAACGTCGGCCTCGCCACCTCGGGCTCAGGCGATACGCTCTCCGGCATCATCACCGGGCTTGCCGCACGCGGCTCGACACCTTTGCAGGCCGCGGTCTGGGGCGTCTATCTCCACGCGCGGGCGGGCGAGGTGCTGGCGAAGCGCGTGGGAAGTTTGGGATATCTGGCGCGCGAGCTTTTAGCGGAAGTGCCCGCGTTAATGTCGAAACTGATTGAGCGAAAAACCTGTTAAGCTATCCCGGCACAGGCGAAACAACATCTGTTTTGACGGTATAATGCTTAATGAAAGAATTATATGATCCCGAACTCATCGGCGGGCACCTGGTTATTATCGGTGGGGCTGAAGATAAGTATAATGAGCGCCGCATCCTGCATAAGTTCATCGCAGCAGCGGGCGGACTCGCCGCGAGCATCCTGATAGTCCCCGTCGCTTCCGATTACCCTGAATTTTCCGCCGACGTATATACGCAGACTTTTCGCAACCTCGGACTTCAGCGTGTCAAAGTCCTGCGCGCTACATCGCGTCAGGCGGTGATTGATGCGGACGCTGAAGAGTTGCTTGCAGACGTAACGGGCGTGTTCATCTCTGGTGGAGATCAGATGCGCCTCGTCTCCATCCTCGGAGGCACCGAATTCGCCCGCCTACTGGAAGAGCGCGTCCGGCATAGCCCTCTTGTGCTCGCCGGGTCGAGCGCGGGCGCGGCGGGCATGAGCGCGACGATGATCGTGCGCGGCGACTCCGCCTCACATCCGAGCAAGAACACCGTCCGACTCTCGCCGGGGCTGGGCATCCTGCGAAACATCATCATTGACCAGCACTTTACGGAGCGTGGGCGTCTGAGCCGCCTGATCACAGCCGTCTCATACAACCCGCGACAACTCGGTCTGGGAATTGACGAGAACACCGCCGTCATCATCTCGAATGACGGAACACTTGAGGTTCACGGTCATGGCACTGTGACTATCGTTGACGGTTCACGCATCACCTATAACGACATCGCCGAAGTTGGAGACGTTCAGCCTTTCGCCGTGGCAGGTGTACAGTTGCACATCCTGCGCGACGGTCTGCGCTACGACATCCCACGCCGCGCGCCGGTACCCGTCACCGAAAAGTTTCTGTTGCCGGACATTGAATAAGAACAGCCCGGAGCCGGTAACAAGTAGAGAGACTGAGCGGCACGTGTTACCGGCTCTCATGACTGAGGGCGACTCGGCATCAGGCATACCAACGGATTTCTTTTCTACTGACGGCCACATACTTTCTTCTCTTAAAGAGGGACTCTCGACATGCGTATTCTTGAACTGAAAGCCCTGCGCGGGCCGAATTATTGGAGCGGTTATAGGAAAAAGCTGATTGTGATGCGGCTAGACCTGGAGGATTTTGAGCAGAAGCCGACTGACAAACTCGATGGTTTCACCGCGCGCCTCCGGGATGTGATGCCGAGCCTGGTCAATCACGGGTGCAGTTATCAGAAGGAAGGTGGTTTCCTGCGACGCGTCGAAGAAGGAACGTGGGCAGGTCATGTCGTCGAGCACCTCGCGCTGGAGTTGCAGACGCTCGCGGGCATGGACACGGGCTATGGGCGCACGCGCGAGACGAATCAGGAGGGCGTCTATAACGTCGTCTTCAGTTACATCGAAGAGGATGCGGGGCGATACGCGGCGCGCGCCTCGGTCAAGCTCTTTGAAGACCTCGCCGAAGGCTTACCGACTGAAGAGATAAAACAAACCATCGCCGGAGATGTGCAGCGCTTGCGCGAGATACGCGAAGACGTGCGTTTCGGCCCCTCTACGGGAGCCATCGTTCAGGAAGCGGAGACCCGCGACATCCCGCACATACGTCTCAATACGCAATCGCTCGTCCAACTCGGCTACGGTGTCAATCAGCAGCGCATTCAGGCGACCGTCACAGGACGCACAAACATGATCGCCGTCGATCTGGCTTCCGATAAAGACGCGACGAAAAAACTTCTGGGCAGCATGGGCGTGCCCGTGCCACGCGGGTCTCAGATTGTTGACGAGGACGAGATTGAAGCGACGGTTGAGAGGTTGGGCTTTCCCGTCGCCGTCAAACCGCTCGACGCCAATCACGGAAAAGGAATCACCGTCGGCCTGGGGACGCTCGAAGAGGTGCGAGCGGCCTTTCCACTCGCCAAAAAATA
Organism: Pyrinomonadaceae bacterium; assembly: GCA_036009085.1. Lineage (GTDB taxonomy): Bacteria > Acidobacteriota > Blastocatellia > Pyrinomonadales > Pyrinomonadaceae > JAIVJZ01. The sequence continues at coordinate 5,723 of DASYMM010000422.1, forward strand.
TTCACGCCGCGTCATCATCGAACAGTCGCTCACGGGGCAGGATTTCCGTGCGCTCGTCATCAACAATCGCCTCGTCGCCGTCGCCGAGAGAATCCCCGCGCACGTTGTCGGTGATGGCAAGCACACGATTCGCGAGTTGATAGAGATTACGAACCGCGACCCACGGCGCGGCTACGGCCACGAAAACGTTCTGACGCTGATTGACCTGGACGCGCAAACCGAGAGCCTTCTGGTCGCACGCGGGCTTACGCCCGACACCATTCCGGCGGTGGGTGACGTGCTCTATCTTAAAACCACCGCGAACATCTCGACCGGCGGGACGGCGATTGATCGCACGGACGATGTTCACCCCTTCAACGTCTCTCTCTTCGAGCGGATAGCGCGCATCATCGGGCTCGACGTGGCCGGCATAGACGTGGTTGCGCCCGACATCACAACGCCGCTGACCGAGAATGGCGGCGGCATCATCGAGGTCAACGCCGCGCCCGGTTTCCGAATGCATCTCGCGCCTTCGGACGGCATCGGACGGAACGTTGCCGAGCACGTTATGAACATGCTCTTTCCGCCCGGCACGCCCTCGCGCATTCCTGTTATCGCCGTCACGGGCACGAACGGCAAGACCACGACTACTCGTTTGATTGCACACATCGTCAAAAACTCCGGTCTGAACGTCGGCTTCACCACGACCGAGGGCATCTACATCGGCAACAGCCTCATTCAACCCGGCGACAACACCGGCCCCGTCTCCGCTCAGCTCGTTCTCAAAGACCCGACCGTCGAGATAGCCGTTCTCGAAACCGCGCGCGGCGGCATCATCCGCTCGGGTCTCGGCTTTGACCGTTGCGACATCGGCGTCGTGATGAATGTGACCGTAGACCACCTCGGACTGAAAGACATCGAGACGATTGAAGACATGGCGCGCGTCAAAGCGGTCGTCCCGCGCGCGGTTGGCCAAAACGGCTACGCGGTCTTGAATGCCGACGACGAGCTGGTCTTCGCGATGGGCGCGGACACGTCCGGTCATGTCGCGCTCTTTAGTATGGAGGAAGCGAATCCGCACATCATCGAGCACACACAGGAAGGTGGCATCGCATGCGTTTTCGAGAATGGCTATGTGACGCTGCTCAAGGGCAAGTGGAAGGTGCGAGTCGAGAAGGTCATCAATATACCTTTGACCTACAGCGGGCGCGCGGCCTTCATGATTCAGAACGTGCTGGCCGCGACGCTGGCGACTTACCTGCAAGGCATCAGCATTGAAGATATACGCGTCGGTTTGACGACCTTTGTGCCATCGGTCGCGCAAACGCCCGGACGCTTGAACCTGATCGAGATGGGCGATTTCACCGTCCTGATAGATTTCGCGCACAACCCGGCAGGGATGGAGGCGCTGCAACGTTTCATCAGTAAGTTCCCGAACAAGATTAAGACCGGAGTGATCGGCGGCACGGGCGACCGCCGCGACGACGACCTGCTGCTTTACGGGCGTATCGCCGCACAGATGTTCACAAATGTCATCGTCCGCGAAGACGACGATTTGCGTGGACGCCCGCCCGGAGACTCAACCCGCTTCGTCGTCGAAGGCGTCAAGTCGGTCAGCCCGGACATGCCTATCAGGGAGATTACCGACGCGCCCGAAGCGATAAATTACGCTCTCAAGCACGCGCGCAAAGGTGAGCTGGTTGTGATTCTGGCCGATAAGGTTAGCCGCTCGGTCGAGCTTGTCAGCAAGTTCCGCGAGCAGCACGTGCCGATTAAAGTCGTGCATGACGACATCCCAAACCAGCACGCCTAGGAGTTTCAGTCGCGATAGATTGCAACTTGCGCTTCGCGCCCTGAGGTAATCCATGCGCGGTACATGCCCTCGCTGTTGAATGGCAGCGAGACGTTCCCCATGTGATCTACAGCGATGAGTCCACCTTCGCCGCCCATCTCGCGCAGCGTCAGTCCGACGACCTGCTCACAGGCATCTGCGAGAGTCAATCCTTTGTACTTCATCAGGCAAGCCACGTCGTATGCGGCGACCGCGCGCATGAAGAACTCGCCGTGTCCGGTGCAG
>DASYMM010000423.1:0-7931 GCA_036009085.1 Pyrinomonadaceae bacterium
CGCGTGCTTGTCGTGCTCCTGATAGTGCGCGGAAGAAGCCTCGACGGAGAGGAGCGTTTCGAGCGGCAGGAGTTCGCCGCGCGCGAGCGAGTCGAGGCGGTGCGTGAGTTGACGGCCTAAGCCCACCCGTCGCCTGTCCTTCGACAACTCAAACTCGCTGTAATACTGCGCCAAGCCTTCGTTGAGCCAGAGCGGCGCGCCCGCGTAGTTGTTCCTGACGAGCGCGTGGACGTACTCGTGGAAGAGCACGGAATGCGGGGCGCGCCCGCGCGTCGTCTCCAGCGAGAGCGTGATGTAGTTGAGGTCTGCGCCGGGCAGAAAGTAACCGGCCACGTCGCGCCGCAAATCGCCGCGATAGGTCGGCTTGAAAAACTCGTAATCGCCCGCGTTTTGAAAAAGGATGACGGTGACGGGCAGGCACACGTCGAAACTATCCTGCCCCCGGAGCCGCGAAAAGATCGCGCGGAGTTCTTCCAGACGCGCCGCGCTCGCACGCGCTTCCGCCTCGCTCGCGTTGCTGACGACGACGAAATTCTCCGAGCGCACGCGCCGCCAGTTGCCCGCCGCCTCCGCACGCGCGCAGAGCGAAACGCCCGCGCACGCGAGACACAAGAGGGCGAAGAGGGGGCGAGCGACGCGTTTCAAGTCCGGCGGTTTCATGCGGTGCTACGGAGAAATGCTTTCGAGGTGGAAGACGAGCTTCACAGATTGCTGCGGCGATTATACGCGCGAACGCACGCGCGCCGCAAAACTTTCACCACACATTGTAATTAACCTGCGTCCGGTTGCGTTTGACATTCGGGCGCGCACGCCGGAAGATCAGCGGACAACGAAGGGACAAAACATGAGCGCAGCAGAGACCAACGAAGCGGCGGCTGAAACGAAGCCGAAAGTGACCGATTTTGAACTCGCGCAACGAAGCGCGGCGGGCGACCGGGAGGCGTTCGAGGAGTTGTATCATCGCCACTTTCGCCGCGTCTATGCTCTCTGCCTGCGCATGACGACCAATCCTTCGACCGCAGAAGACCTGACGCAGGAAGTTTTCATACACCTCTTGAACAAGATCGGAAGTTTTCGCGGCGACTCGGCCTTCACCACCTGGCTCCACCGCATGACGGTCAACCACGTCCTGATGTATTTTCGCAAGAGCAGCACGCGCTCCGAGTTGCTCACGCACGAGGGCGAAACGCCCGTCCAGATCGTGCGCGGCACGGAGAACGCCGGCAAGATGCCCGTCGTTGACCGCATCGCGCTGGAAAAGGCCATCTCGGAACTGCCGCCCGGCTACCGCAGCGTCTTCGTCCTCCACGACGTGGAAGGCTACGAACACGAAGAGATCGGGCGCATGCTCGGCTGCTCCACGGGCACCTCGAAATCGCAACTGCACAAGGCGCGGCTAAAATTAAGGGACCTGCTCAGGCGACAGGCGGCGCAAAATTAGCATCTTAGGTGCGCCAGAATTTTTAAGACCCTCCCGGAGAGACCTCGATGGACTGTGAAGAAAGTTTACCCCTGCTCAGCGAATACCACGCGGGCGCGCTCGACGACACGCAACTAAACGGCGTGCGACAGCATCTCGCCGACTGCCCGCCCTGCTGCGACGTGTACGACGACGTGGAATCAATCGTCGTCTCGGCCAGTTCGTTGCGCGGCGAAGAGGGCATTTCTTTCCCGGACGAAAACGCCGTCTGGCAACGCCTAGAGTTCTCCTGAGTCACTGCGGCGGGCGCGGCACAACGCCGCGACGCCATTTCGCAGCGCGCTCAGCTAACCGCGCCGAAGATTTTCTTTTTAGCCGCGCCACCCACGCGCGAAGGAACCGTCGTCTCTGCAAAACGGCGCACCGCCGTGACGCTTTCGGAGCCGTTTCGTCAGCATTTTGTTGGATTTACGCCTTACTTCCCTCACACAAACAGGTTAATTTCCCGAGCGATAAAACTTTTTAATCTTTTAACTCATCTAACTCGTACTAACGCAGTGGGCTACAGGGGGTTGCCACGCGCGCAGAAGGAGTTTATGCTACAGGGCAACTTGGCTTTAATAAATAGTTTATCATAAGGGCGGCACTTATCGCGTCGTATTGAGCTAAAGAGCGGCAGGCGCAGAGGTTAAGGGTGAGTATGATTGAGAAGGACAGAGCGGACGATGGCCTTCGCCCGGTCGGTTTCGGTGGCGACAAATACCTTTCTTTCGACGGGGTCGGCGAGGAGCAGCACGACGACGCCATTTCGACCAGCAAACTTGAAGACGTTTTACAGAAGCTCGGCGGCGCAAGCCTGACCGAAGCCGACTCCGACGATCTGCTCATCGAAGAAGTCGTCGCCGTCGCCGCAGACGAGACGGACGACCCGCTCGACGCGGAAGACGAACTCGACTTGTCAGCCGGTGTGGACGATAAATCGAGCGACCCCGTGCGCACTTACCTGCGCCAAATGGGCACCGTCCCGCTGTTGACGCGCGAGCAGGAAGTCTCCATCGCCAAGCGCATCGAACGCGGCCAGAACCGCACGCACAAGTCTCTGGCGCGCTCGCCCATCGCGCTCAAAGAACTCCTCCAAATCGGAGAGGACATTGACGCCGGAATGCTCAGCATCCGCGACGTGGTCGCGTTTGCCGATCAAGCCGACGTAGCAGACCTCGAAGACAAGACCGAAGAGTACCAGCGTTGGACGCTCGAAGGCATCGAGAAGATCAACGTGCTCTTTCAACAGGCATTGAAGGACTGGGAAAAACTTCGCGCCGAGGCGCAGGTCACGCGCGGCAAGCGCACCAAGAAACTCCTGCGCCTGCGTCGCAAAGTGGCTGGCGCACGTCTTGAGATCGCGCAGGAGATGAAGCAACTGACTTTGAAGGACGCGACGCGCCAACGTCTCATTGACGCCATCGCCGCCGTCCACAAAGACATCCGCTCCGCCGAACGCGAGATCGAGAAGTACACCGAGAAGCTCCACGCGAAGCGCATCAAGCCGGAGCAGGAGAAGGATTTCAAGAAGCACATCAGCGCGGCGAAGAAACGGCTCAAAGAGATCGAAGCCGAGCATCAAGTCTCGATCCTTGAGATCAAACGCTCGCATCAATCAATCGCGCGCAGCGTCGCCGAGACCATCGAAGCCAAGAGCGAGTTGACGGAAGCGAACTTGCGTCTCGTCGTCTCGATAGCGAAGAAGTACACGAATCGCGGCCTCCAATTCCTCGACCTCATTCAAGAGGGCAACATCGGCCTCATGCGCGGCGTGGAGAAGTTCGACTGGCGGCGCGGCTACAAATTCTCCACCTACGCGACGTGGTGGATTCGCCAAGCGATCACGCGTGCGATTGCCGATCAGGCGCGCACCATTCGCATCCCCGTCCACATGATCGAGACGATCAACAAACTCGTCCGCACTTCCCGCGCGCTCGTGCAGGAGTTGGGACGCGAACCGACGAGCGAAGAGATCGCGCAGAAGGTTGACATGCCCGTCTCGAAAGTTCGCAGCGTCTTCAAACTGGCGCAGCAGCCCATCTCGCTTGAGACGCCGATTGGCGAAGAGGAAGATTCGCACCTCGGCGACTTCATCGAAGACAAGGGGCGCGTCAATCCGGCGGACTCCGTCGTTGCGGCGAACCTGCGCGAGATCACGGACGAAGTGCTGGCGACTCTTTCGCCGCGCGAAGAGAAAGTGATCAAGATGCGCTATGGCCTCGGCCCCGTGGGCGAGGAGCACACGCTCGAAGAGGTGGGCAAAGACTTCAGCGTCACGCGCGAGCGCATCCGACAGATCGAAGCGAAGGCGCTCAGGAAACTTCGCCACCCGTCGCGCTCGCGTTTGCTCAAAGCCTTCATCGAAGGCGTCCAGCACTAAGCGCGTCTCAACTTAACCACAAAGGCACGAAGCCACAAAGTTACTTGATGAGTAAACTTTGTGGCTTCGTGCCTTTGTGGTTAAGTTTGTCGGCTGTTCTAAACTTTATTAAGGTTTATTAGCGTTCGCGTCGCGTCCGGCGTTCTTGTTCACGCCCGTCGGTTCGACGTTGGAGTTGCTCTTGACCGCAGAGTTGGTGTTGCCGTCGGTCACGCCGCCGATGCCCGTGTCCTTCGGGCCGACGCTGTCGCGGCTGCCCGTGCTGCTGTTGCCGTTGCCCGTCGTGTTCACGTTGTTGCCGTTGCCCGTTGACTGCACCCTGTCTGCCGTGCATCCGTTCAAGAGCGCGAGGACGGTGAACATGACGAGAAAGATGAAACTGCGTCGCCGCATATCGAAATCCCTCCTGTGGTTGGCTGGCCGCGTTCAAAGCCGTGCGGGTTTTAGTGTCGCCCGCCGTAAATAGCCGACGATGATTTCGTTGAAATAGGTGTTCAAGCCTCCTGCTGCTGCTGCGCGACTTCCGGCGCGGCGAGCAATTGGCCGCTCTCCACGATCTTCACTCCGGCGGCGCGCATCTCGGCGACGGCGCGCGCCGTGTCGCCTTCGTTCACTTCCACGCCGCGACAGGCATCCACGACAACCGAAGTTTGGAAGCCGAGCATGACCGAATCGAGCGCGGTGAACTTGATGCAGTAGTCCGTGGCGAGTCCGGCTATGACAACATCGGTCACGCCGCGCTCTTTCAGATAATCGCCGAGTCCGGTGGCGCGTTTGTGTTCGTTGTCGAAGAAGCCGCTGTAAGAATCGATCTCCAAGTCGGTGCCTTTGAGGAAGACGCGCGAGATGCGGCTCGTGTCCAGCCCCGCGACAAACTCCGCGCCCGCCGTCTCCTGCACGCAATGCGGCGGCCAGAGCGAGACGAAACTCGTATGCCCCGGCGGATGCCAATCCTTCGTCGCCACGATCAACTCGAAACGCTTTTGCAGTTCGTTAGCGACGGGCACAACGGCGTCGCCCTCTTTCACCGCGAGCGAGCCGCCCGGACAAAAATCGTTTTGGATGTCCACCAGGATGAGTGCGCTGCTGTTGCTTTCCACGTTCAATGATCCTCAAGCTCGTTGCGACAAGTTCAGGCGACCGCTGCGCCGTCGAGGACGCGCACGGTTTGCCCGACGGCGAGTTTGCCCGTGCGTATGACGCGCGCGTAGAGGCGCGCTTCGCCCGCGTGCTCCTTCTGCGAGATGCGCTTGAACTTTCCGTCGCCGAAGGACTTCCTGATGTTCCGGCACGGCCCCGCGTAGGAACTCAGTTCGATGACGACTTCATCGCCCAGTGCGAGACGCTGACCGGGCGCAAGGCTCGACCAGACGAGCCCCGCGACCGTGACGTTTTCGCCCACCGACCCCGGATAGATCGGATGGCCTTCGGCCTGCAACGCCTGAATCACTTCGAGCGAATAGAGGCAGAGAGCGCGCTGCGGCCCGCCGTGTATGAGCGGGAGCCGCTGGCGGTCGCCGACGAGTCCGGTCGGCGTCAGTTCGGCTTCACGCACGGGAAGCTTCGGCACGCCGCCGTCCGAGCAATTCAGTTGATGGATATAGCCGTGCCCGTCTGGCATAAACGTTCCGGGATGAAGTTTGCGTGGAAACTAAAACGGAGTTTTAGCTTGCGTCTTCTTTCAACTGTTCGGCGGTTTCGTCGTCGCCGATCAAATGGTTCGACTTGTCGCGCGGCAGTTCGGCAGGCTCCTGCCCCGCCTTGCGCTCGGCGACAGCCTCGTGCATCTCCGCGCGATCCCCGTCCTTGCGCTCCCCGTCCTTCTTCTGGCGATCCTTGTCCGACATAGTTTTTCTCCTCCTCTTGGCTCGTTGATTTCATTCAAGCGGCGACGCCGCTCCCGCGTTGCGCTTCCCGCACGCGCTCGACAAGTCGCGGCAAATCCGCGCGCGTGTAGATGGGAATACTGCCCTTCAAATTCTCGCCCACCGGCGACGCGGCGAAACGCGCACGCGCCTGCTCCGTCGCGTCTTTGTCTTCGACGAAAAGATAGAGCGCGTCCGTCTTTGCGAGCGCGCGACGCGCCGAAGGCTTGATCTTGTCAGTGCCGTCCGCGCGCGCCGCCATCAGCATCAGATCAACTTTGACGAACTGCACAAAGCTCGTCCCTTCAATCAGCACGCCTTTCGCGCGCACGCGCTCAAGCGCGAGTTTGACGCCGCGCTCGACCTGCTTGTCCGTCACGATCAACCAGTGGACGTTCGACGCCCCGGCGTCCCAGTAACGCCCCGTGTCTTTGCCCGCCGCGTAAGTCTCCGCGCGCCCCGAACGAATCACGGGTTCTGCCGACAAGAGATGGCTCACGCAGCACGCCTGCGGGTCTTTGCCGCACGAGCGATAATGCCCGCGCGTGATCTTGATGGCCTCCCAGCCGGGTTCGAGCGCGCCGAGCAGTTCGCACATCAAAGTGGTCTTGCCCGCGTTTGACGCGAAGCCCCCGACGCCGACGGTGGTGAAAGTCATAACTTCTGAAAGTTCGTCCAAACTTGAAAGCCACATTATGCAATCGCACGCGACCGAAACGGAAGCCGGGCGGCGTAAGGCGTTCTACGCTTGGCAAGCGGCGCGTCCAAGCTATAGATTAGCCGCCTGCGATTTTTTGTGCGAACACGGAGAGACTCTGATGCCGAACGACCGTGCCGCTGCGTCGCCACAACAACAGACGCCGCTCCAACTCGTCGGCGACACGCTTCGACGGCATGGCGACGACGCGCTGCAAAACAGAACCGTCGAAGCGGCGTCGCGCGCGTGGCTCGACGCGGGTTTCACGGACGCAGAAGAAGTTGAAGATTGGCTCGCCGCGCGTTGCTTCGATGCGCGGCACGCGCAGTCGCTCGAAGCGGCGGGCGTCACGCCCGAACAAGCGGCTCTTCGCACGCGCGCGGGGCGCGCGGATTACGAAGAAACCGTCGGCTGTAAATTCTCGCGCGGCGATCTCACGCTCGAAGAAGCGCGGCGCATCATCACCAGCGATTTTTGGAATTCATAAAGGAGTTCGGATTGCATGACGACCCCGTTTCAACGTCCACTCACCATTCTCTGCATCGCCAGTTATGAGAAGGGGCAGGAATTTATGCGCGAGTGCAAGCGGCAGGGCTGCCGCGTCCTCCTGCTCACTTCTTACAGCATCCGCGATGCCGACTGGCCGCGCGAGAGTCTCGACGAAGTCTTCTACATGCCCGACCAGAATCACAAGTGGGTGCTCGAAGACGTGATCCACAGCGTCAGCTTCATCGCGCGCACGGAGGAGATCGACCGCATCGTGCCGCTCGACGATTTCGACCTTGAGACCGCCGCCGCCCTGCGCGAGCACCTGCGCGTCCCCGGCATGGGCGACACCACCACGCGCTATTTCCGCGACAAGCTCGCCATGCGCATGCAGGCGCTCGAAGCCGGAATCGCCGTTCCCGAATTCGCGCACGTCCTCAACTACGAACGCCTGCGCGATTACATGCGCCGCGTCCCGCCGCCGTGGCTTTTGAAGCCGCGCTTCGAGGCTTCGGCCACCGGCATCAAAAAGATCAAAGAGCCTGACGAACTCTGGCCTGCGCTCGACCTGCTCGGCAACCGCCAGTGTTATCACGTGCTCGAACGCTACGTGCCGGGCGACATCTATCACGTGGATTCCATCGTCTATGAGTCGGAAGTTATCTTCGCCGTCGTCAACCGCTACGGCCACCCGCCGCTCGACGTGTCGCACGGCGGCGGCATCTTCACCACGCGCACGGAACCGCGCGGCACGCCCGACGAAGCGGCCTTGCAGGAGATCAACCGCGACGTGCTTCGCGCGATGCGTTTGCCGCACGGCGTCTCGCACACGGAGTTCATCAAGGGGCGCGAGGACGGCAAGTTCTATTTTCTCGAAACTTCGGCGCGCGTCGGCGGCGCAAACATCGTGGAACTCGTCGAGGCGGCGACAGGGATCAATCTCTGGGCTGAGTGGGCGAAGATCGAGATCGCCGGAGGCAAGCCGGGCGCGTACGAGTTGCCGCCGCGCGTGGAGAACTACGCGGGGCTACTCGTCTCGCT
>DASYMM010000424.1:0-10066 GCA_036009085.1 Pyrinomonadaceae bacterium
AATGACAGGCGAAGCGTCGAATACGGAGATGACGGTTGAAGCGCGCCGCTCGCGCGCCGCTTGGACGAGTTTGAGCGTCGCCGAACTCGACCATGCGGAGTGGGCGCGTGCGCGCCCCGTGCGCCTCAAGCGTTACTGGTCGGGCGAGGCTGCGCCGTTCGCGCGTCAAGCGGAGGCGCGCCTGCTGTGGGACGCGGGGGCTTTGTACGTGCGCTTCGTCGGCGAACAGCGCGAGCCGCTGGTGGCGAACGCGAGTCCGCAGCGCGAGTGGAAGACAATGGGCTTGTGGGACAGGGACGTGTGCGAGATGTTCGTCGCGCCGCACGTGGGCGACTTGAGGCGTTATTATGAATTTGAAGTTGCGCCGACGGGCGAATGGCTCGACCTCGCCCTGCGGATTACGCCGGAGGGGCGCGAAACCGACTGGGGCTTTTATTCCGGCATGACCGCGGCGGCGCGCATCAACGCCGATTCCATCACGTTGGCGATGCGCGTGCCGTGGGACGCCTTCGCCGGTGTGAAACCGCCGCGCGTGGGCGAGCGTTGGCGCGTAAACCTGTTTCGCTGCATCGGCGAAGACCCCACGCGCGGTTATCTCGCTTGGCAACCGACCCACGCGCCCGAAGCAAACTTCCACGTGCCGGAAAAGTTCGGCTGGCTTCTCTTCAACGACTGACTAAAACTTCTTCAGGTCAATTCTTTCAAATACGACTCGAAGCGGGCGCGTGCGTCGTCGCTCATTTCGGCGATGCGGACGCCGATGAGGTAGCCGCCCCGCGGGGCGCGTTCGCGTTCGAGTTGTTCGTAGCGGACGGGCGCGACGCGCATCTCGATCTGGCCGGAAGGAACTTCGAGCAGGAGGTGCAAGATTTGATCGGGCGCGGTGAGATAGCGGTCGTTAATGCGTATGGCGGGGACGATCAAACCGAGTCCGCTCGCGCTGAGGTCGTTGGTTGTGCCTTCGAGATAAGGCGCGTGTTCGAGTTGTTCGCGGGTCAGTTTCGGATCAAAGAGTGAGACGTTGAAAGGCACGCTTTGGCGATAGCGTCGCGCGCGGCGACGGTTGCCGACATAAACGCGCATGCGCGCGACGATGGAACGCATCAGTTCCGGCATTACATTAAACCGAGGGAAAAGCGGAGGGAGAAGAGACAGGGTAAAGGTAAAAGGTGAAGGGGTAAAGGAAAAAATTGCGCGCGCCTTCCCGGCTTAACCTTTCCCTTTATCCTTTCCCCTTCCACTACTTCTTAACCGGCGGGTTGTAGGGCTTGCCGCCGGTATCTTTTTTCTGGATGCCCGCTTGATCCATGTGGTAGGAGAGCAGGCCGGTGCGCCCGTGGCGGACGGGTTCGGCGTTAACCTTATAACTCTTCGCATCACGGCCTAACGTGATCTGAAAATTGTAGCCGAGCGTCTTCGCGCTCTCGACATCTTCGCGCAGAGTGGGTTTGCCATCGAGCAACGCCGCCATGTCGGCAAACTGCCCGCCGTGTAGCGCGCTGTAACCCGCCTCCGCGTTCGCCAGTTTCAAGAGCAACGCTTCGACTTCCCTGTGGTGCGTCTCGATGCGCGCCTTGAGAAAGAACTCCTTGCCGTCGCGTTTGACGATGGCCTCGTTCTCCGCGTCGCCGAAAATCCACGCGCCGCCCGGAGCGCGCATCAGCGTGATCGCCTCCAACTGCGAGTTTTCCCCGCCGACGCGCGCGAAGACCGTCGCCGTGTCGCCGCTGATCTGTTCGCCGCCAAACTCGATCTTTTCGGGCACCGCCCCGGCCAGTTTTTCAAACTCCGGCTGCAACTCTGCAAGCTCCTCCGCGTTCAAGCCCTCAATCGCGGGCTTGTAGATCGAGAGCGCGAAGGCATCGCGAAAACGCCGCTCGCGCAGGGCTTTGTAAAATTCGGTCACGGTCTGGATCGGCGTGCGCGCTTGCGGCGTGGCGGCGGCGGTCGAAGTTTGCGGGGTGACAGAAGTTTGTGCGCCTGTCGTCGTCTGGCCGAAGCCGGGCGTGACGGCGGCGACGGCGAACAGCAGCGACAAGACTGAGACGAGCACAGCAACGGACGACGCGCGCCTGCGGCGAGGCATGGACTGTTCGGGCATGTTGGGTGTTTCCTTCGGACAGATTAAATGTGTATGGCGCGTCCGTGCGACGTAACATCGCGGGGAGCGCGCCACACTCATAGAGGATAGAACAGCGGGAAACGTTGTCGCAACCGAACAAAGGGATGAGGGCGGAGGGATGAGGGATGAAGAAAGCATTCAATCGCTTGAGTGCTTTTCTGATTCATCCTCATCCCTCATCCTTCATACTTTTCTTCGTCGTCCGGCCAGCACCCACTCGCGCCCGGCGGCGTAGAGCAGTGCGGTCAGGATCAGGAACGGGATCAGGCCGAGCGCATCCGACCACGCGCCATTGTTGAACGGGTTAGTCGCGCCCCATGCGACCATGCGCTGGTTGAAGTCCGTGAAGTAGGGCACGCCCGCGAGGAACGCGATGATGATGCCCGCAATCGCGCCGCCCGCGATGTAGCCGGAGGCCAAAAGCACGCCCGGACTCTTATCGCCCTCGGCGACGAGTTCGTCTTCCGAAAGGTTACGGCCTGCGAGTTTGCGGCGCAGGTAACGATCAACTCCGTAGCGCACAAGACCGCCGACGAAGATCGGCGACGAAGACGAAAGCGGCAGATAGACGCCGACCGCGAACGCGAGCGACGGGATACCCGCCATCTCCAGCACCACCGCGATCATCACGCCGAGCAAGACCAGCCCCCAGGGCAACTCTCGATTCAAGATGCCCTTGATGATGTATGACATCAGCGTCGCCTTTGGCGCGGCAAACTTGTCAACCTCGATGCCGTTTGCGCGCGCTTTGAACGTGCCGTTGATGCCGGGGTCTGCGAAGTAGATGGGCGTGCCGCTGTCGTCCACGAGATACTTGCCGGCGCGCGAACCGCGCTCGTCAATCTTGTGCCAGACGCGGTAAGAGTTTTTGTCGCCGATGCCCTGATCCGCCGGGATCACTTCGCGCTCTGTGAGCGTATTGGGATCGACGCGCACGTCCGCAGGCAGTTGCAACTGCCCGGCCTGCACATAGACGGTCGAAGCGTTATTCAGGCTCAGGAGGATCGGACCGAGGACGAGAGCGGACGCGCCCGCGCCGATCAGGATCGCGATCTGCTGTCGCCAGGGCGTGCCGCCGACGAGGAAGCCTGTCTTCAAGTCCTGCGAAGTCGTGCCGCCGTTCGAGGCGGCGATGCAGACGATAGCCCCGATGGAGAGCGCGGTGACGTAAGAGGTCGGCCCCGTCCAGCCGATGATGAGAAAGACGAAACAGGTCAGCAGGAGCGTCGCCACAGTCATCCCCGAGATCGGGTTTGAAGACGAACCGATCTCGCCCGTCAGTCTGGACGACACGGTGACGAACAGGAAGCCGAAGCCGACGATCATGAGCGCGCCGAGGATGTTCCCCTGCAAGTGGAGTTGCGGGAAGATCATGATCATGGCGACGAGCGCGATGATCCCGGCGAGCACGAACTTCATCGAGAGGTCTTGATCGGTGCGCGGCGAGGCCACGGTGCGCGCCTGCCCGCCGCGCAGGTCGGCCAAGCCACCCTTCAACCCGTGCCAGATGGTCGGGAGACTCCGCACGAGACTGATGATGCCGCCCGCCGCCACCGCGCCCGCGCCGATGTAGAGCACGTAAGCGTTGCGTATGTCGTCCGGCCCCATCTCGCTGATCGGGGTTGTGCCCGGCGGGACGATGGTGGCGCCGAGGAAGTTGCCGAAGAAAGAGATCATCGGGATCAGGACGAGGTAAGCGAGCACGCCGCCCGCCGCCATGATCGCTGCGATGCGCGGCCCGATGATGTAGCCGACGCCGAGAAGCGCGGGCGACGATTCGAGCGAGACGGAAGCGTTTCTGAACGGCTCGCCGAAAACTTTGGTCGGGTACTCTTTCCAACCGAAAAACGCCTTCATCACCGTCGTGTAGATCAAGCCGACGCCGAAGCCCGCGAAGATGGTCTTCGCGCCGGTGTTCGCGGCCGCCGCCGAATCGCCTTCATTGGCGCGCGCCCATTCGGCCTTCGCCGCATCCGACGCCATCGCGCGCGATTCGTCCGACGCGCCCGCCTTCAACACTTCGGCGCACGCCGTCCCCTCCGGGTACTTCAAAAATCCGTGCTGCTGCACGATGAGCGCGCGGCGCAGAGGGATCATCATCAGGATGCCGAGCAGGCCGCCGAGCATGGCGACGAGCAGCACGCGCGTCAGTTCGAGGTCGAAGCCGAGGATCATGATCGCGGGCATCGTCACGCCGACGCCGAAGGCGATTGATTCGCCCGCCGAGCCTGCGGTCTGCACGATGTTGTTCTCAAGGATCGTCGCGTTGCGCGCGCCGAATTTCGAGAGCAGGCGGAAGAGCGTGATCGAGATGACCGCGACAGGGATCGACGCGCTCACCGTCAGGCCGACCTTCAAGACGAGGTAGAGCGAGGACGCGCCGAAGACCATGCCGAGCAGCGTGCCGACGACGACGGCGCGCACCGTCAGTTCCGGCATTATCGTATCCGCCGCGATGTACGAGTGAAACGAGGCGAGATAAGGGTTGTCCGGCTTCGTCCCGACCCTGTCGGGATATTCGTTCGTCGCCGCTATGTTTGGTCGTGGAGCAACATCTTCCGTCGCCATGCTGGATGACCTCCGAATTATTTTGCTGTCATTACAGGGGAGTGCGTTGGGGTTCTTTCGGACGCTACTTTACTCCGCACCGCCACTGAGAGCAAGCTTCTAACTTAGAGATGAACAGATGCTTGCCGCCCGTTGCCCGCCGCCCGCGCCGCTTATGCTAAACTCGCGGCGCACGAATTTCCCGCACGCTTTGACCGACACTTCAAACGCCGGAGTTGCAACACAGTATGCGTCCACGTCTCTCCGCCCTCGCGCTTGCCGCCGCGCTTCTGGCCGGTTCGTTGTGCCCCTTGCCACTCGTCGCGCAAACCCGCGCCCGTCGTCGTACGCCGAAGCGTGCGCGCACGGTCGCGCCCGGGACAGTCCCCGAGCTCCTTCCGCCGGACAAGAACCGGATGGTCTTCGTGCCAGCCGTGCCCGCGCCCGAAGAGGTGCTCGGCTTTCGTGTGGGCGACGACCGGAAGCTGGCGAGTTGGGCGAGCATCGTCGAATACTTCAACAAACTCGACGCGGCGAGCGACCGCGTGAAGTTTGAAGAACTGGGCAAGACGACGCTCGGCGCGCCGTTTGTGTTGGCGACGATCAGCGCGCCGGAAAACCTCGCGCGGCTCGCGGAGTTCAAGGAGATTCAGCGTCAACTCGCAGACCCGCGCACGCTCGGCAGCGGAGCAAACGCGGAACGCAAAGCCCGCAACCTTATCGCGCGCGGCAAAACCATCGTGCTCATCACCTGCGGCATCCACTCCACGGAAGTCGGCTCGACGCTCTCAAGCATGCTCATCGCGCACCGCCTCGCGTCGTCCGACGACCCGCTCGTGCGTCGCATCTTGCAGGACACGATCATCCTGCTCGTCCCGTCTCTCAACCCCGACGGCGTAGACATCGTCAAGAACTGGTACGACAAAACTCTCGGCACGCCTTACGAAGGCACCAGCCCGCCCGAGCTTTATCACAAGTATGTCGGCCACGATAACAACCGCGACTGGTACGCCTTCACGCAGGTCGAGACGCAACTCACGGTTGATAAGATTCACAACGAGTGGCACCCGCAGATCGTCCACGACATACACCAGCAGGGCGAATACGGCGCGCGCCTCTTCCTGCCGCCCTACATGCAGCCCGTCGAGCCGAACGTGCCGCGCAAGATCGTCGAAGGCTACACCGAACTCGGCAACGCGATGGCCGCCGAACTGCGCGCCGCCGGACTTCAGGGCATCACCACCGATTCGACCTACGACGCATGGACGCCCGCACGCGCCTACTCGCATTATCATGGCGGCGTCCGCATCCTCTCCGAAACCGCCTCGGCGAAGATCGCCACGCCCCTCTCGGTCGAGTTCAAGCAACTGCGCTCGCGCGAAGGCTACGACCCGCAAAAAGAGTCTGCCAACTTCTCGCCCGTCTGGCGTGGCGGCGAATGGCGAATGCGCGACATCACAAACTACATGACGACGGGCGCGTTCGCCCTGCTGCGCCACGCCGCAGAGAACCGCGAACGCTGGCTCACGCGCTTTTACGAAGTAGGCCGTGAAGCCGTGCGCGAACGAAAAAACGGTGAACTGTTCGCTTACGTTATTCCGCATTCTCAGCCGGTCGCGCAGTTGCAGACGATGCAGAAGTTAATCGGCATCTTGGAGCGGGGCGGCGTCGAAGTTGATCACGCGGGCGCATTCACGTTGGGCGGCGACAGGTATCCGAGCGGGTCGGCGGTCATCCGAATGGATCAACCTTATGCCGGTTTCGCCAAGGCTCTGCTTGAAAGGCAACGCTACCCGGATTTGCGCGACGCAGAAGGGCATCCCATCTCGCCCTACGACGTGACGGCGCACACGCTCTCCATGTTGATGGGCGTCGAAGTTCGCCCCGTCTCCGTTCCTTTCAAATACCCAACGCTCAGCGCGCGCATCTTCAAAGACCCAGCCCCCGCGCCCCATGCAAGCGCACGCCTCGCGCTCTATCGTTCGCACGTCCCTTCGATGGACGAGGGCTGGACGCGCTGGACGCTCGAAGAAAACAACATCTCTTATTCTCAACTCGAAGACAAAGAAGCCCGCGCGGGAAACTTACGCGCGAAGTTCGACTCGATCCTGATCCCGGATCATTCACCGCGCGCTCTCATGGAAGGCTACCGCAAGGGCACGATGCCCGAAGAGTTGACGGGCGGCCTCGGCGCGGAAGGCGCGCGCGCGCTCACGGAATTCGTCGAAGCGGGCGGCACGCTCATCTTTTTGAATCGCGCCTCCGACTTCGCCATTGATCAACTCAAACTCCCCGTGCGCGACGTGACCGAAGGGTTGAAAGAGACGGAGTTCTACGTTCCCGGCTCGATCCTGCGCACCGAACTCGACACGACGCACCCCGTCGCCGCGGGAATGCCGCGCGAGTCAATCGCGTGGGTGGAAGACTCGCCCGTCTTCGAGTTGAGCGAAGCGAAAGAAGCGGCGCGCGTGCGCGTCATCGCGCGCTATCCGGCGACTGCCGACCCGCTCCTCTCCGGCTGGCTGCTCGGCGCAGAGCGGATCAAGGGCAAGGCCGCGCTCGTCGAAGTCACACGCGGGCAGGGGCGCATCTACCTCTTCGGCTTCCGCCCGCAATACCGCGCGCAATCGCTCGCCACCTACCCGCTTCTCTTCAACGCGATTCGCGGCGCGCAGAAGTAACAAGGCGTGTCTTCAATGAAAACTCAAGAGCCGCCGCAAACACGATTGTTTGCGGCGGCTCTCAAATTTTAACTATCAGCGGTCTGCTATTTTTCGAGATACGACTTCGCGGCCATCTTGGCGAGTTTCCACATCTTGCCCCATTCGATGCGCCCGTCCGTGCTTTCGCGTCCCATGAATTTGTCGAGGATGAGTTTGCGAAACTGCTTGCCCTCGCGGCGGAGCATAAATTCTTTGGCGTAGGGCTTGGCCGTGTCGAAGAAACTGAAGTTCGGGTCGGTGACGAGGCCGATGCCTTCGAGCGTCATCAGCGCGCGCATGATGTAGGTGAAATTTGAAGGCAGGCGGAAGGGGTAGTCGTACATCACTTCCGCGAGATCATAGGTCAACTCTTTGAAGTTCACTTCGCCGAGTTTCAAGTTCAGATAGTGCTCGAAGAGTCCTTCGACGACGGGGCGGACGAGTTCGGGGTCAACGCCGGGTTTGAGGAAGTTGAGGTTGATCAAATCCTGCGCGAGGCCGTGCACGTCGCGCGCGACGACGTGGAAGAAGGCGTCAATCATCTGCGCTTGGAGGCGCGCGGTGATGCGTCCGGTCATGCCGAAGTCGAAGAAGGCGAGCCGCCCGTCGTCCATCACGAGCAGGTTGCCGGGGTGCGGGTCGGCGTGAAAGAAGCCGTCTTCGAGCAACTGCTTGAGGTACGTGCGAATCAGCAGGCGATTGACTTTGACGGGCGAGATGCGGCGCGCGCGCAAGTGCTCGATCTCGACCACCTTCGTCCCGCGAATAAACTCCGTCGTCAGGACGCGCGGGGTTGAATGCGTGGAGTAGATGCGCGGGACGTGTATGACGCGCCACGTTTTGAAATTTTCGCGGAAGCGTTCGGCGTTGCGCGCTTCCTGCGCGTAGTCCATCTCTTCGTGGATGGTCACGTCGAACTCTTCGAGCATGCCCTGCCAGTCGGCGTTCTCGTTAAACGAAGGGTAGCGCGAAAGGCGCGCGACGAGGCGGCGCAGGATGGCGATGTCGAACGCCACGGTCTGCGCGAGCGCGGGGCGTTGCACTTTGACTGCGACTTCTTCGCCCGTGTGCATCCGCGCGCGATAGACCTGACCGAGAGAGGCGGCGGCAACGGGCGCGGCGTCAATCTCCGCATAAGCCTCTTGCAGCGTGCGCCCGAGTTCCGCTTCGATGCGCGCGTAAGCTT
The DNA here is from genome assembly GCA_036009085.1 of Pyrinomonadaceae bacterium. Classification (GTDB taxonomy): domain Bacteria; phylum Acidobacteriota; class Blastocatellia; order Pyrinomonadales; family Pyrinomonadaceae; genus JAIVJZ01. The sequence continues at coordinate 8,558 of DASYMM010000424.1, forward strand.
CGGTCGTCGGAAACGGCGGCACCTGGTCTTGCAGGAGCGAGAGTTCCTTGACGTAGGCGAGCGGCAGCAGGTCGCCGCGCGTGCCGAGCGATTGCCCGATCTTGATGAACGTGGGGCCGAGTTTGACGAGGCGCGTCTTGAGCCACACGGCCTGTTTTTGCAGGCGCGCTTCCTTCGTGCTCGATTCGTCCGCGCCGCGAAAGACGACGTAACGCACGAGGCGAAGCAGACGATCAATCGCGCGCCCGACAAAAGCGCGCACCTCCGCGCGAAGTTGTGCGGCACGACCGAGCGTGCGCGCCTCTTCGAGCCTGCGCGCGCGCATACGCCGGTTGAACTTCGAGCGCGCTTCGTAGTTTTCCAGAAACAGGTAGAAGCCGAGCGTGCCGAGCACGCGCGCGACCTGAAACGTGCGCCACCACCCGCGCCAGCCGTGCGCCAGACGCGTCGCTTCATCCGCCTGCGCCTGCGCTTCGACTGACGGCGCAAACGGCTTAACACCGTCGCCGTTAGTCGCCGTGGACTGCGGTTGTGGCGGGCGCGTGGAAGGAACGAGGCTTAAAGTCGAGTTGACGCGCCCGTTGCCGTTCTGCCCGTGCGCGCCGCCGTTTTTGCCGTTCCCGTTGCCCTTGAGCGGAACTAAAGAATTCGATTGTTTCTCAGTCGTTGCCATTTTCACCTTGATGATAAATCACACTTGTCGCAATCCTGTGACAGTCAGGTTCATTCCTTGTACGCTTGGGGGCGAAGTTTAGATGCGTCTTAAATTTGATCCGCCCGCCGCGCATCTCGCCTCTGCGGGTTAAATATTTTGGAGAAGTTGCGAGTGCGGGCGGGAACGGAGGAATGAATGAAGAGACGATGCTCGCCTTTCAAGCTAACTCGCAAGCCCTTCAAATAATCGCCAGCGAATTTTGCACGCCGGGATGCGCGAAATAGCGTGCGGCGCGCGCGACATCCCGGTCTATCTGCGCCTTCAAGTCGGCGACGGAGGCGAATTTCCGCTCGGCGCGCAGGCGTCGGAGGAAACGCACGCGCACCACGTCGCCGTAGAGGTCGCCCTCCCAGTTCATCACGTAAGTTTCGACAGAAGGCTCAATTTCGCGCGCCTCAAAAGTCGGGCGCGTGCCGATATTGGTGACGCTGCGCAGCCACGCGCCGTTAATCAGAGTGGCCGTGACGTAGACGCCGCCGCGCGGAATGACGCGGTTCTGCGGGTGCAAGTTGGCCGTCGGGAAACCGAGCGTGCGCCCGCGGTCGTCACCGCGCACCACCAGCCCTTCGACTCCGTAAGGTCGCCCCAGCATGCGCCGCGCCGGATTCACGCGCCCCGCCGCCAGCATCGCGCGAATCTTGCTCGAACTGATCCGCTGCCCGCGCAAGCGCACCTCCGGCACTTCGTCCGCCTGAAAGCCGAGACGACCGCTCGCCGCTTTCAACAACTCGATGTTCCCTTCGCGCCCCCGCCCGAAGGCGAACCCGCGTCCGAGATAGACTTCCCGCGCCTGC
>DASYMM010000425.1:0-12357 GCA_036009085.1 Pyrinomonadaceae bacterium
GCCGTCCGTGTCGCCAATGCCGTGCAACAGGTAGACGACCGGATAACGCTTCTCCATCGCGCTGTCGTAACCCGGCGGCAGGTAGACGGAGACCCTGCGATCCGTCTCCTCGCCCGTCACGTTCCCCTCAAGCGACGCGCCGTGAACCGTCTCGCGGACGAGTCTTCCCTCCTGCGCGAAGGCGACCGGCGCGGCAATGGCAGACAGTAAGAGCAGCAACGCGAGCGCGCGTGCGAAGTTGTGTCCGGGCGTGTTTCGCAACATTGTCTTGTACATATTTTCGTTTGCTCTCCGTGGCAAGTTTGGCTGACCGAAGCGGGGGCGACGCCGGACAAATCCCGGCTCGTCTCTCTAAAGACGCGCCCGCGCGAACTTCCGTTTCAGAAATAGAGCGACCCGCTCGCCCCGGCAGTGCGCGCCTTCGTGCGAATCGGCTATCATCGAAATCGTTTCGCGTTGAGCTTGAGAAGTCGGGCGTGCCCGCCTGTTATGTGGCGCGGGGGGAAAATGGCTGAAGTAATCACGAACATCGAGCAGATCACGCCCGCGTGGCTGAGCGGAGTTTTGCGCGTGGAAGCTCGTCTCGGCGACGGCGAAGTCGTCGGCATTAGGACGAAGAGCGCCCACGCGCGCATCGTCTCCAACGTGTTTCACCTCGAAGTAGAATATTCGGAAGACGCTCCGCTCGACGCGCCGCCGCGCCTGTTCCTGAAAATTTCAAAGGACGAACTCCAGTCCGGTTTCCGGCACAAGGAGGTGGACTTTTACAACACCGCCGCACGCGACGCGCCGGAGTTGCCGTTCATACGTTGTTACGATGCAGTCTATTCGGGCGAGACCGGAGCATCTCATGTGCTGCTCGAAGACGTGTCCGAGACGCACACGCAGACGCCCGCGCCGCTGCCGCCCTCGCTTCATGATTGCGAACTGGCGATTGACTGCATCGCGCAGTTGCACGCGCACTTTTGGGAGCACCCGCGATTCGTAGGAGAGCGCGGGCGGCGCACGAACGCGCAGGCGTTTGCGAGTTTGCAGCAAATCCTCTCCGAGCACCTCGAAGGCTTCGTAGGATTTCTCGGCGACCGTCTTCCCGCCGCAAGGCGCGCGACTTACGAGCGCATCCTCGCCGGTTCGATGCAGCCCTGGCGACGCATGCTTGACCCGGAAGGATTGACCGTCTCGCACGGCGACGCGCACTGGTGGAACTTCCTCTACCCGCGCGATCCTGTGACGGGCACCGCGCTCATTTTCGACTGGCACCTCTGGCACATAGATATTCCGTTGAAAGATTTGGCTTTCATGATGGCGTTTAACTGGTATCCCGAACGACGCGCGCGTTTGGAGCAAAAACTCCTGCGCCGCTATCATGCGGTTCTGGTCGAGCGGGGTGTCAGGAATTTCAGTTGGGAGGATTGCCGGCGCGACTATCGCTTCGCGGTAATTAGAGAACTTTTCGTTCCCGTCTGGCAATGGTCGAGCGGGATGCAGGCGGGCGTCTGGTGGTCGAACCTCGAAAAAATCTGGATGGCCTTTGAAGACCTGCGTTGCGCCGAACTTTTAGACGAATAAGGATTGATCTGGATGAAACCCATGAGCGGTGAGAGAGTAGACAAGTCGGCGGAGTTGTTCGCACGCGCCGTCGAGTTGATGCCGGGCGGCGTCAACTCGCCCGTGCGCGCCTTTCGCGGCGTCGGCGGCACGCCACGCTTCATACGCGAAGCGCGCGGCGCGACCATGACCGACGTTGACGGGCGCACTTACATTGATTACGTCGGCTCCTGGGGGCCGATGATCCTCGGCCACGCCGACCCCGAAGTGATCGACGCCCTCCACGATGCGCTCGCGCGCGGCACGAGCTACGGCGCGCCCACGGAACTCGAATGCGAGATGGCGGAAGAGATCGTTGATGCCGTGCCGTCAATCGAGATGGTGCGGATGGTCAACAGCGGCACGGAGGCGACGATGTCCGCGATCCGGCTCGCGCGCGGCGTCACGGGTCGCACGAAGCTCGTCAAGTTTGAAGGCTGCTATCACGGTCACGGCGATTCGATGCTCGTGCGCGCAGGCTCCGGCGTCGCCACGCTCGGCCTGCCCGACAGTCCCGGCGTCCCGCCCGCGCTCGCTGCGGAGACTCTGACCGTCGCCTTCAACGACCACGAAGCACTCGCCGCAATTTTCGACGAGCACAGCGCATCAATCGCCGCCGTGATCATCGAACCCGTCGTCGGCAACATGGGTTGCGTCGTGCCGCTCGCGGGCTACCTCGAAGCGGTGCGCGAGATCACGCGTCGCCACCATGCTCTGCTCATCTTTGACGAAGTGATGACCGGCTTTCGTCTCGCGCGCGGCGGCGCGCAGGAGTTGTACGGCGTCGCGCCGGACATCACGACGCTCGGCAAGATCATTGGCGGCGGACTGCCCGTCGGAGCATACGGCGCGAGCCGCGAGATCATGCGCCACATCGCGCCCGCCGGGGCGGTCTATCAAGCGGGCACGCTCTCCGGCAACCCGCTCGCCATGACCGCCGGACTCGCCACCCTCCGACGACTCCGCGACAAGTCCGTCTATGACAGGTTAGAGCGCGCGGGAGCGCGTCTTACCGCCGGACTCACAGAGGCGGCGGGCGATGCCGGAATCCCGACCGTCGCCAACCGCGTCGGCTCGATGTGGACGACATTTTTCACAGGCGAACCCGTTACCGATTGGACGAGCGCGAACAAAAGCGACCGCGACTTCTACGGCAAGTTCTTCCACGCCATGCTCGGCGAAGGCATCTATCTCGCCCCCTCTCAATTCGAGGCGGGCTTCATCGGCCTCGCCCACACGGACGAACTGCTCGACCGCACCGTCGCCGCCGCACGCGCCGCTTTCGCAAGCATCACGCGTTGAGACGCGGCAGTCTCAAAGCTACAAGGAGAATTTTTTGATGAGTACGCCTATCAACATGCACACGGCGCGGATGGCGATGAATCGTGATCCGGAAATACGACAGTGGGCTGAGCAATGGTTGAAGGACAAAGAGCGCGCCGTTCAATCGTCTCTAACGGATGAGGAATTTGAGAAACACTGGCTCTACGTCCGTCCCGAACGAATGCACGAAGGCGCGATTGAAGCCGTGACGGCTTACAACCGGCGCGAAACGGGATGAGCGCAAAGATGCTCATTTTCGGGCGGGCGCGGCGAGTTTGAAGACTCAGTTAAACGGACTCGCCTTGAGCGGCAGTTCGACGTGGAAGCGCGTGCCTTCGCCCGCCGCGCTCTCCACGGCAATCGTGCCGCCGTGTTGTTCGATGATCTTTTTGACGATGGCGAGGCCGAGTCCGGTGCCGCGTTTCTTGGTGGTGTAGAAGGGTTCAAAGATGCGCGCGCGGGTTTTGGCGTCCATGCCGCGCCCTCGATCCGCGATGGTGATGCGCGCGGCGTTCGGCGGCGCACCGGGCGCGCCCGACCCGTTGCCGTCCGCCCCTGTGCTGGCGGCGACGCGCGCCGTCGTGATGGTGATGGGAGAATTTTCTTCGCTCGCCTCAATGGCGTTGGCGAGGAGGTTGACGAAGACCTGTCGCAGTTGGTCTGCGTCGAGTTCGCCTTCGAGCGGTTCGGAAGTGTAACTGCGTTCGACGGGCGCGTGCTTGTTTTGCACCTGAGCCGAGACGAGTTCGAGGCTGCTGTCGAGCAGTTCGTGCACGTTCGTCGGTTCGAGCGACAACTCTTTCTCGCGCGAAAACTGCGTCACGTCAACCGTCAACTTGTTCAGGTGATCAATGCCGCGCTCGACGAGATCAATCGTCTCGTGCGCTTCGCCCGGTTGGGTCATGTCGCGCAGCATCGCCACGCCGAGGCGGATGCTCCCCAATGGATTCTTGATCTCGTGCGCGACCTGCGCCGCCGCCTGCCCCACCGCCGCGAGCGATGCCTTGTGGCGCAGTTCGGTTTCGGTCGCCACGGTCTTCGTCACGTCAACGAGCGTCATGATCTGCCCGCGCCCGCCGTCAATTTCGAGCGGCGACGCATAGACTTCAAACGTGCGCTCGCCGTCGCTCGCGCCGTCTGCGCCCTCTTCGTCGTGGAGCGTCCAACGCCCGTGATACGTCACATGATCGGCGCGCGCAGACGTGGCCGCCCCGAACATCTTCAGTGCGTCGGGCGCGTGCGCGGCATCGTGGACGGACGCGCCCACGGAGGCGCGCGGGAAGAGTTGAAAGAAGAAGGCGTTTGCGCTGCGGAGCGCGCCGCGCCCGTCAATCGCCGCCACCGCGCTGACCATGCCTTCGAGCATCTGCGAACTAAACAGACGCTCGCGCCGCGACTCTTCGAGGCTCCGACGCATCTGCCGGAAGCGTCGCTGCACTTCCCAAATAGTCGCCGCCGCGATGAGCGCGCTCGCCAGCATGGCGATCCACGTCAACATGCGTATGCGCCGCGCCGATTCGCCGACCAGAGCCGCGCGCCGGTTGCGCAACTCGAACTGTTGTTGATTGATCTCGCCGATGAAAGCGTCAACGTGATCTTCGATGGGGCGAAATTTTTTGAAGCCCTCGATGGAATACTGCTCCGCGTCCTTCGTGCTCTCGATGTAGAGCGCGACATCCTGCCGAAACGTCTGCCCGCGCCCGGTCTGCGCCTGCGGCAAATGGTCGAAGATATAAAGCTGCTTCTCCACTTCGCCGCGCGCGCGCCTCAGTTTCAGGTCGAACGGGTTGACGATGCCGCCGCCCGCTTGTTTCGTCCCACGCTCGCGCGCCTCGTTGTCGAGTTGCGTGAGCGAACTACGCAACGTGAGCAGAGCTTGCATCCTATCGGCCAGTTGTTGATCAAGCTCCTGCACCTGCTGGCTGACCGACTCGACTTCCCGCACACTCCAATAGCCGAGCGCGAAGACGAGTATCACGAGCAGCACGAAGGCGACGAGGAGCGTCGGCAGCGTCGGCGCAAGCGGCTTATGCACGAACGAAGACAGCCCGCCCGTCCCCGGCGCGCGCTCCACGCGAACCGGCGGGCGCGCTTCCCCGGCCTCCGACGGCAAGCGGCTATAAACCACACGCCCGCCGCCATCCGGCTCATCTTTGGGTTGCTGCTCCATAAAAACAGTGACGAGTGACGAGTGACAAGTGACGAGACAAATCAGGTTTCAAGTTTCAAGTCTGAGGTTCTTGTGTTTTAACTTGTCACCCGTCACTTGCCACTCGTCACTACTTTTTAACGTCCATCCAATTCGTGCCCGTGCCCGCTTCGACATCGAGGGGCACGTCGAGTTCGACGGCCGATTCCATCTCGCGCTTTAAGAGCGCGATGACTTGTTCGGCCTCTTTCTTGGGAGCTTCGAGCAGGAGTTCGTCGTGCACCTGCATGACCATCTGCGCCGAGAGGTTTTCGCGCCTCAAGGCTTCGTCAACTTTGAGCATTGCGATCTTGACGATGTCGCTCGCCGTTCCCTGAATGGGCATATTGATGGCTTCGCGTTCGGCGCGGGCGCGGATTTGGCCGTTGCGGTCGTTGATGGTCGGCAAGGGGCGGATGCGACCGTAGATCGAGCGCACGAGTCCCTGTTCGCGCGCCTGTTCGGGAATCTTGTCCATGTACTCGCGCACGCCTTTGTAAGTCGCGTAGAAATCGTCTATCACCTGCCGCGCTTCTTTGCGGGAGATGCCGACGCGCGCCGAAAGGCCGAAGGGTTCGACGGCGTAGGCGATGGCAAAGTTGACGATCTTGGCGAAGCGGCGTTTCTCTTTGAGTTCCTCTTTGGTCTTCGCTTTAAAGACGAGTTGGGCGGTGCGCGTGTGGATGTCTTCGCCCTTCTGGAAGGCGTCGAGCATGACGGGGTCGCGCGTGATGTGCGCGAGGAGGCGCAGTTCGAGTTGCGAATAATCGGCGGAGACGAAGACGGAGCCTGTGTCGGGAATGAAGGCGCGGCGTATGCGGCGACCGAGTTCGGTGCGGATGGGGATGTTCTGCAAGTTCGGCTCGCTGGAACTGAGTCGTCCGGTCGCCGTCACGGTCTGGTTGAGTTGGCTATGGATGCGCCCGTCCGCGCCGAGCAGCGCGGGGAGCGCGTCCGTGTAGGTCGTCTTGAGTTTGTCGAGTTCGCGGTATTCGATGATGAGGCGCGGGAGTTCGTATTTCAAGGCGAGTTCGTCGAGGACGGCGCGATTGGTGGAGACTTGCCCGGTCGAAGTCTTGCGCCCCGTGCTGATGTTCAACTCTTCCAGAACTTCGCCGACCTGCTTGGGCGAAGTGATCTTAAACTCGCGCCCCGCCTCCTTGTAAATACGCTCCGTCAGCTTCTCCAACTCCGCGCCGAAGAATGACGACAACTCGCCGAGCACCGCCGTATCCACGCGCAAGCCCGCGTGCTCCATGCGATGCAGGAGCGGCGCGAGCGGGAGTTCGATCTCGGTGTAGATGGCTTCGAGTCCCTGTTCGAGAATGCGCCCGTGCAAAACGTCTGCGGTCTGCACGGTGAAGTCCGCGGCTTCGGCGGCGCGCCAGTGCGCCTCCGTCCAGCCTTCGGGCGGTTCTTCCGTCCACCCGTCGGCGTTGACGGCTTCGCGCGCGAGGTCTGCCAGATCGTACTTGCTGCGAATCGGATCGAGCAGGTAGGCGGCGAGCAGAGTGTCGTCCGTCACGCCTTCGATCTCGACATTCAACTGCGCGAGGAGCGCGACCGCGCGTTTGAGATCGTGGACTGACTTCGCCAAGAGACCGTTGGCGAGCACATCGCGCAAAGGTTCGACTGCGCCTTCTGCGCCGCCCTCAAACTTTTCAAAGTCAATGAAGGCCGCCGTGTGCGCGGCGGTGGAGATGGCGACTCCGGTGGGCGCGGCCTGATCGCGGCTCGCGCCCTGCTGGCCTGCGCCCGCAGGGGTCGAATCGGCGACGGCGAAACTCCAGTGATCCGTGTCCCAGAGTTTGCGCACGAGGTTGTCGAGTTCCTCGCGCGTGGTGATGCGCGTGTAACGGCGCGCGTGCTGCTCCGAGCCTTCGAGTCCGGCGGCGGCGTCGGCAAACTCGCGCGTGAGCGTCTGAAATTCGAGTTCGCGGAAAAGCTTGTAGGCGGCGAGACGGTCGGGCGGCTTACACTTCAATTGGTCTAGATCGAGCTTGATGTTTACGTCGGTCTTGATGGTGGCGAGTTCGAGCGATTGGCGTATGAGCGGCGCGTTGTCGCGCAGGGATTCGCGGTAAGTTTTGTGCTTGACCTCTTCCCAATGCGCGAGCGCGTTTTCAATCGAGCCGAACTGTTTGACGATTGCAACAGCGCCCTTCGCGCCGATGCCGGGCGCGCCGGGGATGTTATCAACCGCGTCGCCCATCAAGCCTAAGAGGTCAACCATCTGCGACGGCGGCACGCCGAACTTGTTTTCGACCCAGGCCTCGTCGCACCATTCGATGGGCGGCACAGGCTCCTTGCGTTTGACGTTCTGCGAATTCTGCCGCATGCAGACGATCAGAGGATCGCTGACGAGTTGGCACATATCCTTGTCGTTCGAGACGATGACGGCCTGTAAGCCTTGCTGCGCGGCCTGCACGGCGAGCGCGCCGATCACGTCGTCGGCCTCAAAGCCGGGCACGCTCAGGATCGGGACGTTGTAAGCCTCGCAGACGCGCATGATGAAAGGTATCTGCGAAGTGAGCTCCGAAGGCATCTCGGCGCGATTGGCTTTGTAGCCCACGTCCATCTCGTGCCGGAAGGTGGGCACTTCGGATTCAAAGACGGCGGCGATGTAGTGCGGCTGCTCGTCTGCGAGCAGTTTGCGCAGCATGTTCGTGAAGACGAAGACGGCCTGCGTGACTTGGCCGCTACTGCTCGTCAGAGGTTCCATGCGCCCGCCCATCGGCGCGAAGAACGCGCGGAATATGTGCGAGAAAGAATCTATGAGAAAGACGCGCTCCGGCGGCGTCGGCTCGGCTTGAGAAGATGTTTTGCGTGGCATTCGCGCTTGATGATATGAAAAGCAGTGACGGGTGACAAGTGACAAGTGACGAGCGACACCGGCGCGGTTAAATCGTGGGCAATTAGCTCTTGCCAAACTCATCGCGCCGGGCAAAGCGCAAGCCGCCCGCCGGGTCGGGAAGACCTGCGGGCGGCTCTACGTTTCCCTTTTTTCTCTTCCGGCTACGGCGCATGAACGAGGAACACGTCCCACGCCCAGCGGTTAACCTTCGCGCCTTTGGCGTCATCTATTTTGGCGCGATATTTAAATTGATTGCCGTGTGCGTCTGTGCGCTTCGACTCCTTGTAGTCGAGGTGCAGGACGACCACGCCGAGCGACGGCAAACTGTGCAACTCGCTCGCCTCCGACACGCCGTTGTGATTCGAGTCCTGCCACAAACGCAGCGATGAAAAGATTGGGTCGCGGGCATCAATCAGGCCGTCTGAGTTGCCGCCATTACTTGTCCAGTCATAGACGGCGAGCGCAAGGAATCCGTTCTTCTGCTTGCCTGCGGGCGGGGCGGGCTGCGGCGTGAAGTTGCCGAACAACTCCTGCCCGTTGTCAATCGCGCCGTTACCGTTTCGGTCAAGCGCGAGCCACGCGTCGTCGGAGTTCGCCACCGTCCACGATAGTTTCTCCGGCGTGCCGTCGGCGTTGAGGTCGAAGGAGACGCCCGCGCTGGCCGCCGTGAGGTCGAAGCCGTTGCCTGCTACGTCAATGACGATGGGCGAATGCAGGCTGCACCCGCACACGCTCGCGTCCCAGTAGCCGCCGCTATTTTGACAGTTGTATGCCTCCGTCGCATCGCAGTTGCAGCCGCCGCCGATGCCGCCGCCGGGAGCGATTGAGTCGGACGGCTCGGCGGATAAGTCCGGTGCGGCAGCCGCTCCGCTGCAACCACCCGTGCAGCACATGCCGTCGTTCGGGTATGTGCCGTAAGGGCAACTCCCGTTAAAGCCCGGCGTGGTGCAGCCACCGTCAGCCAGTTCATTTGGGCATGTATGCCTCATATTAAATTCAGAGGTGAAATAAGCCTCACAGGCAGAGTTTTTGTTTTGTATGTACTTGATCCACTTCCATGTCGGTCTGCCGTAACTGTCCTTTCCATGTTCGACGATGGCATTATCGAAACCGGGGTAGCAGTTGCTACTCGTACACGAAGGGACAAGCGCGGTGCCGGTAACACGTACACTCTCATATCTATTGTAGTTCTGGTTGAAAGTTGCCTGCCAGAACTCCTGTTTAATTCGTTAAATGTCAGAACAGGTGTTCACCTCCCACAACCTATTTACACTGACCGGGTAGCACAACGCCCACACGGAGACGGTCAGCGAAGTTGCCGCCGACAGCACTATCGTTATTAACAATGCTTTTCGCATAAATTAATCCTAGCGCGGCAGACCTCGTCGCTTTTTATCTCTATCCCAAGATTTTTTGGCGTCCTCGCCTTGCTCCGGTAGTCCTTCCTGGCTGCCGTCTGAAAACGTCACGGCACATATAGTGACCGGCTTACCCGGTTTGATGTTGTCTGCTATTATTTCTACGGTTGTCTCGCCGTAAGGGAGAATATATTCGGGCGGCACGTCTTTACCGGCAGCAAAAGTTACACCCGTCCGCCAAGAATCATCTATGCGAGTACAGACGGTAAAATTGACCACCGCCTTTGGTGATTTATTACGGACATGCAGAACCAGAAAATCACTGATCTCATATAAAAATTTCACTTCGGCACTGACCTCAAGGCTTGGCGTCTCCAAGACAATTTCAGGCACCTCATCAAGGCGATATCTGATCAGTCGCCCATCCGGCGTCCTTTCAGGGTGCTGACTTTTGGGTTGCTGCTTGTCCTGTGCCGTAGCCTTAAACGACCGGACTAATTTATTCGACAGGCTACTCATCGTGATAAAGGTCAAAACAGCTACCAGCGGAAGGACGACCAGAAACCAGATCAACTTTTTCATGTTGGATTCTCTCAAGGCGCGGAAACGAAAATAAGCTCTCGTGGACTGACGAAATCGGTGAGCGATTCGGCAACAGAAGTGGGACTGATACAGACCATCCTATACGCTTATCGCGGGCGAGCGTCAAGCAATATCTTTAGCGGCGTGAATTGAAGTACGACCCGGGGCGACAGTCGCTCCGCTGCAACCGCCGGTGCAGCACATCCCGTTGTTGGGATACGTGCCGTAAGGGCAACTCCCGTCCCATCCCGGCGTGGTGCAGCCACCTGCGTAATCACAATTCCAAGTGCAATACTGGGAATCCCAATTACAATTCGCGGAGGGTGCTGGAGTGTTCGGTGTAGGGCAAGGCGTGGGAGTCGGCGTAGGTGTCGGACAACCGAGACAACGCTTGGCCTCACTTACATTCGAGTCGTCTGGAAGGGAGTAGGAAATTACCCACCCGTTGTCTGGTGGCGGAATGCAACTACATTGGCAAGAACTTTGTCCTCCGCTGCCATTGGTACAAACCGGATTGGCAAAATGGCTGCGCCCATTGCAGTCTTTATACTCGTATGAAATATTGCAGCCTTGCGCTCCGTTAGAATTTACCTTGCAGCTTTTCTGTATACAGTTGGAGCTTGGCTGAGAAGATACTGAGATGAAGAATATTATTACGCAAGTAAGTGTGAGGAATATTTTCAGCTTCATCTGTGTTCTCCATTTCAAGTATCAAGAAACACAAAAATGGCTTTGACCTATTTACGCCTTTTAAGTTGCCGGTGAATTTGTTCTCGTAGGAGAATTTCACCCTTGTTGTTAAGGATGTCGCGCATCCATTGCCGGTAGCTCGACGCTCCTATCTCAACCCAGCTATTTTCTAATTCTTTATTATTCGGCAGGCCGTCGCCCTGTAACTTTTCTATAACCTTAGCCATCTTTTGAGGAGTGTCTTCATAATCAGTTTCTATCCATTGTTTATAAAGTTCGGCTCCCTTCCTCTTAGAGATAACTTGTTCGTACATTTCCGACTTTTCTATGCCGACGCCGTCCGAATCTTCAAACTCGACAAAAGAAATTTCCACTCCGACGCTCTCTATCTTTTGTTCTTCGTCAAAAGATTGCTTCGTCAAGCGAGGGATAAATTTCTCCTCGTAAGGCGCGAAGGGTCTAATTCCCTTAGCCTCAACCATGTCTTTATGAAGTCTATAATCTGCGACTTGCATTAACTGACATATGTTTGTGTCTGTGAATTTGATTGTCCAAATGATTCCTATCGCCGTAATGTTTCGACCACTGAGATTCCTCACCCGAATAGACGAGCTATCAAGACTCTTTTCTGATGTCTGATATGAAGCCTCAATAATTTCTAAAATTTTTTCGCCTGTCGCCGATACCAAATCTTGTTTCAGGGCGGCGTGAAGTAGAGTTAATTGGTTGCTTTGCTCAGGTCTTTTGTTATTTTGTGAAGAACTTGGGAGGGTGAAGATTAATGTCAAAAAAAACATGAATGAGCCGACAAGGAAAATGAGCGTCGCTTTTTTGTACTCCATAACTTATGACCTCATTGCAGATTTAGAGTTACCTCGATTGAGAGCCGCATCGTTAGGCATTTCAATTGTTTGTGAATGTGACGTTGGCGAAGCCTGTGAATAATTTGCCAACCAAAATATGACGAAGGCGATGAGGCAAGACGGTCTATACTCCTGTTAGATATAGCTGTCAAGAAAATTTTTTAGCGTTTTGTGCGCAGGTTTGAGTCGTTAAACTCGCACCCATCTGCCGTTCAACTGTGGCGCATTTGCCGCACTCGGAGCGTGCGAGTGTGGTCGCCGCGCGACAAAGAAGGCGCGCGGCGAGAGTTACGGGCGGTGTTTACCAGAGCGCGCGGGCTTTGAGCCACGCGGCATGAGCGTTGCACTGTTGATGCCTGTATTGCCGGAGATGTTGATGCGCGCACGGTCGCCCCTGCGCACATCAAAGCCGAAAGGATTGGTCGCGCAAAAACCTTTGATCAAACAGACCACCATCGCTGCGCCCGTGGAGACGAGCGGCCTCGGATTGCACACGGGCGTTCGCGTACAGTTGCGCCTGCTGCCCGCGCCGCCCGACACCGGCTACATCTTCCTGCGTACAGACCTCGACAATTTCGAGATTCCCGGCACGGTCGAACACGTCGCGCATTCGAGTTATGCGACGACCCTGATGCGCAAGGGCGTCACGCTCTCGACGGTCGAACATCTGCTCGCAGCCCTGCGCGGCGTCGGCGTGGACAACGCTTACATCGAAGTGGACAACCTCGAACTCCCGATCATGGACGGCTCTGCCGAAGCGTTCACGGAGTTGATCGAACGAGTCGGCGTCGTCGAGCAACCGGCGACGCGGCTTGCCTTGCGCGTGCGCCAGCGCGTCTCCGTGGCGGAAGGCCAACGCCGCATGAGCGTCGAACCTCTGGACGGCTTCGAGATCGATTGCACGATTGACTT